>CAMVGT010000005.1 GCA_947167125.1 uncultured Erysipelotrichaceae bacterium | reverse complement strand
GAGGGATTTGAACCCTCGCGCCGGTTTCCCGACCTATGCCCTTAGCAGGGGCACCTCTTCGGCCTCTTGAGTATTTCCTCATCTGCCAAGTGCACCGTGACTCTTTTCGGCGCTCACTTATAATAGCACGGCCCCTATATTAATGCAACATGATTTTTCAAAAATTTTGCAATTTGTTGAAACGCTCAATAATCGGCTGTAACAGACATATCCGGAAACCTTTTCCGGTTCCCGGATATGCTTTTTCTGTTGTATCAATTACTCTGCTTCAGAATCGTGCCTTCCAAGAAACACCGCGAATATTCCGAAGAAATCCAGAACGGTTCTGTACCAGCGGCGTCTGGTATAGGCATCGGCGTTGAACAGTTCATGTTCAGCCCCTTCAAAGCGCACAAGATAAACCTTGTCGCATCTCTCGCGGAATTCCTTCTGACCGGCATTGTCCACCATGCCGTCATTGCCTGCCTGACAGATCAGCACCGGACAGGCAACCCTGTCCGCATGTTCGACGGCTTCATCGGTTGCTTTCTTCGCGGCTGCCGCCCAGCCCCAGGTGCCGCCCCAGGTCTGATAGGACACATCCGCATTTCTCTGCGCAAACTGATATTCATAGCGGTCGCGGTCCATGCAGGAAGATGAAAGGAACTGATCCTCCCCTCTCCACTCATGCTGGCCAGGCGCAAAGCGGTCGCCGCTTTCGGTCAGCTTTGTATATACAGCCAATGCGTCCACCGCCGTGTCCGGCAGTCCGCCATAGTCCACCTTTAACATCGGCGAGCTCAGCACCGCGCATTCAAAGACATCCGGATATTTTTCCAGATACAGCGCTGAAGCCGCTCCGCCCATGGAATGGCAGAACAGGAACAGTCTGCCGGTCAGACTCTGCTTCTGTGCAACCTGGGTCACAATTGCGTTGATATCTTCTGCATATTCATCAAACGAATCCACCGTTACGCGCTGGTCGTCAAAGTGACGTGTTCTCTCGCTTTTTCCGTGTCCTCTTAATTCCAGGAAGAAAACGGAATATCCTGCTTCATAGAAACGCAGTGCGGTTTCATGATACTTTCCGAAGAATTCACAGAAACCGTGAACCATGACGATCGCAGCTTTCTCATCGGGATTGACAGCCGCGCAGTAGTGCAGCTGCAGACCGTCAAAGGATTCAATCATTCCGTCTGTCACATGTTCCGCAAGAAACGGCTTTATTTTTTCTTCGATATATCTTCTGTACTTTTCATGCATGGCTATTTCCCACAAACGGCTTTGCGCACACGGTCCGGATAATTCGTGATAATCGCGTCAGGTCCATAATTCATGACAAACGCGATCTCATAATCTTCATTGACTGTCCATGTATTGACCGCAAGTCCTGCTTCCCTGCACTGCTTCATGAAATCCGGGAAACGCAGATTCACAAACCAAGGATGCACCGCATCCACATGATGCTTCTTTGCGTATTCAGGGAAATCGATGGGGCCGTCCATATAAAGGAAAGCGGTCTTTGCGTCAGGTTTGAGCTCCTGGATTTTCAGAATGGAATAATGATTGAAGGAAGAGTAGATGACTCTGTCCTCCATTCCGTATTCCTTTGTCATTTCAAGAATTTTTTCTTCAATGCCCGCATAGTCAAAGATGCCGGTCTTGAGTTCGATATTGATGGTCAGATCCGTCGGCCTGATCAGTTCAAACACTTCACTCATCAGCGGAATATCCGCATGGCCGAATTCCGGCATTGTTTCAGAGAAACTGAATTTGCGCAGTTCATCAAATGTATAGTCTTTGACAAATCCTTTTCCGGTACTTGTTCTGTCAATCCATTCATCATGGATGACAACGATCTTTCCGTCTTTTGTCAGCTGGATATCCAGCTCGATTCCGTCCGCTTTCTGGTCGGAGGCGAGCTGAAAGGATGGCAGTGTATTTTCAGGGGCATAGCCGCTGGCTCCTCTGTGCCCCCAGATCAATGGCTGTTTCTTCATACTTGATTCTTCTTTCTACTTCATTATCATATGACGATTTAAGCAGGAATGCCAAATCATCGGCTTCAATCTCCGGAATTTTCAGTAGAGATTTTACATCAAGTGATGGATAATGAAAGAAAGGGGAATTCGTATCATGTTTAAAAAATTCAATAAGCTGGAGAAGTCATGGATTTTCTATGACATCGGCAACTCCGCATTCACGATGATGGTTTCCACCATCATTCCGATCTGGTTCAACACACTCGCAGATACCGGCGGACTCTCAGAGACAGACTATCTGGCAAACTGGAGCTTCGCGACATCCATCGCAACCGTCTGCACCGCAATCATGGGACCGGTGTTCGGCGCAATCTCGGACAACAGAGGCTATAAGAAACCGATGTTCACCTTCTTCCTTCTGGTCGGTGCTGCCGGATGCGCATTGCTCGGTATTGTTCCTTCATGGAGCTTCTATCTTGTAACTTATATCATTGCCAAGGTCAGCTATCAGACAACACTTGTCCTGTATGACTCGATGTTAACGGATGTCACCACACCGGAGAGAATGGACCTTGTATCGGCACAGGGATATGCCTGGGGATATCTCGGATCCTGCATTCCGTTCTTAGCTGCATTGGTTCTCTACTTCCTTGGCACAATCAATGTCATTCCGGTGAAGCTTGCAATCGTGCTCGACTTCCTGATTGTCGCCGCCTGGTGGATCTGCGTTTCTCTTCCGCTGCTCAAAGGCTACAAACAGAATCATTATGTTGAAACAACCGGCAGCGCGATTATCGAAAGCTTCAAACGTCTGGGAAACACACTCGTTCACCTGTTCAAAGAAGAAAAGAAAGTCTTCTGGTTCCTGCTGGCGTTCTTCTTCTATATTGACGGTGTTTATACCATCATCGATGAAGCAGTCGCAATCGGCACTTCACTGGGTCTGGATCAGATGGGGCTTCTCGTTGTCCTGCTGCTGACACAGGTTGTCGCCTTCGCATTTGCGACACTGTTCGGAAAGCTTTCCGAAAAATACAGCTCGCTGACATTAATCTCTGTATGTATCTTCGGCTACTTCGTCGTCGCGATCTATGCCCTCTTCATGAAGACTCTGTGGCAGTTCGGCATCATGGCATTCATTGTCGGTATGTTCCAGGGTGCGATTCAGGCTCTGTCCCGTTCCTACTACGCACAGATCATTCCGGCTGATACTTCAGGCGAATACTTCGGTCTCTATGATATCTGCGGCAAAGGCGCAGCCTTCATGGGAACCACACTGGTCGGTGTCACTGTTTCCATCACCAACAGCGTCAATATCGCAGTCGGCACACTCGGTATCCTGTTTGTCTTAGGCTATCTCTTCCTGAGAAAGTCCAGCTCCCTCTCTTCCAATCACTGATTGAACAATTCAAAAACGGAGGCCTCAGTCTCCGTTTTCATATGCTTCAATGATTGTCATGCCATCGTGCTTCTTTGCGATCATCAGTTCTGTTTCATGCAGTTCATCCGCAATGCAGAACGGGAAGTCCACATTGGTTCCCACACCCCACGCACCGTTTCTGTCCATCGCAATCAGCGACATGGGATTGGCATAGCCGTTGCGTTCAATCAGTTTTTTCTCAAGATCATCGACTGCTTTCTGGGCAGCTTTCATTGCGCTGTATCCCATCGACATGTACATGACTGCCGCATAGCTCAATGCGCCTTTCATGATCTCTTCGCCCATGCCGGTCGCAGCTGCGCATCCAACTGCTGAATCGGCATAGAAGCCGTTTCCCGGCACCGGCGTATCGCCGATTCTTCCGTTTTCCTTCATAAACAGTCCGGAGGTGGAAGTCGCCGCACATAATGTGCCGTTTTCATCCAAGGCCAGGAAACAGACTGTATCATGGCCATCGTAGGCACTCAGCTTCTGAATCCTTTCTTTTTCCTGTTCATAGATTTCTCTGGCTTCTTCTGTGAGATTGTCCCGTTTTTCAAAGCCATTGCGCTCCGCATATTCTTCCGCGCCTTGTGCACAGAGGAAGTTGTTGGCATCGCCTTTGATCAATGAGCGGGCGATTCTGACCGGTGAGCGGAAACCTTCAATCGAAGCGACCGCTCCGAAATGAAGCGTATCGCCGTCCATGAATCCGCCGTCCAGCTTCACCCTGCCGTTTTTATCCGGTCTGCCGCCATAGCCGACCGAATGGAAGGACGGTTCATCCTCAACCATCCCGACACCTTCACAGGCCGCGTCCGCCGCTGTACCTCCCATGCGGAGAATCTCAGCGGCTTTTTCGGTTCCGTCCAGTGCCATTTTCCATGTCGCAATTACTGCCCACTTCATAATCAATGATTGAATGCGTCAGGCAGATCGTTTTCCAGAAGGATGGTGTCTTCCGGTGTTGTCGAAGCGTAAACAAACGCGAGCGCTTCTCTGACAGTATCGAATACAACAACCTGATCCATATCGAATCCGGTTTCTTTCAGTCCTTCGTAAATCGGCTGTGTCTGGTTCTTTCCGACCAGAACAACAGTATCCGCCTTGCCTTTCATCTTTCTTCCGAATTCCCGGTTTGTCTCATCCTGGATCTTTCCGAGATCAATCATCCCCGGCGTTACAATCAGCCTGCGCGCAGGCATGGTGGAAAGAACTTCCAGCGCCATCGCGGATCCGGAAGGATTGGAATTGAAGGCGTCGTCAATAAAGCGGCGGCCGTTGATCGTCTTGATTTCAAGACGGTGCTCAACCTGCTTCATTGTCCTTGCGGCTCTCTGGATTACTTTCCAGGAAACGCCGAGATATCTTGCGCACGCAATTGCGGAAAGAATGTTCTGGATATTGTGCTCGCCGAGCAGTCTTGTTTCAATCGGGATTCTTTCTTCCCCGTTAACTACCGTGAAGCGGCTGCCGGCACGGTGATATTCAATATCAACCGCACGGTAATCCACATCTGAGCTGTGAATACCGTAGGTAACGGTTTTCACATTGTTTTTCACTTTGTAATTACGGATCAGTTCGTTGTCATAATTCATAATGCCAAGTCCGTCCGCAGGAAGCAGTTCAATCATCTGCATCTTTTCATTGGTGATGTTTTCCTGTGAGCCGAAGGTTGCCATATGCTGAGGACCGATGGTTGTCACAACACCTACTGTAGGATGGACAAATTCCATCAGTTCGGTGATATCGCCGACATGGTCGGCACCCATTTCACAGATGAAGACCTGGTGTATCGGTTTCAGCATTTCCCGGATGGTTCTTGTGATTCCCATCGGCGTGTTGTAGCTGGCAGGAGTCATCAGGGAATTGTATGCTTCGGAAATCATCGCCTGCATGATATTCTTCGTGCTGGTTTTTCCATAGCTGCCGGTAATGCCGATTTTGATCAGATCCTTATGATCCGCAAGAATCTGCTTTGCCTCATTGAGATAATGATTTCTGACTGCAGCTTCCACCGGTGAGGTGATCAAAGCCATCGGATAAATCAGAAGCCACGGCATCAGCAGCGCGATACAGAGCGCAAGCAGTTCCAGCCTGAATATGAACATGCACGCAATCAGCAGCGCGGAGAGAATCACCATGACGATGATCTGACGCTTGACACGCGCTGTATAAACAAGCGGCTTGATATAATTCTTTTTCTGTTCCTGCATGATGAACAGCACAGCCGCGCAGAGGCACAGCACACATTCGCCGATCAGTCTCAGATTGCCCTTTAACACAATTCCGATGAATGCGCCGGCAATGATGAACACTGCGGAAATGATCATATTTGTGCGGTTTGCCTTCTGGCTGTCTTTGATCCAGCCGGTAAA
This sequence comes from uncultured Erysipelotrichaceae bacterium, assembly GCA_947167125.1. Taxonomy (GTDB): domain Bacteria; phylum Bacillota_I; class Bacilli_A; order Erysipelotrichales; family Erysipelotrichaceae; genus Bulleidia. Next base: position 76,874 of record CAMVGT010000005.1, on the reverse strand, counting down.
CCTTCCTGTTTCATAGCGGTTCTGCTGGAACATATGCAGTGCCCTTTTGGAAGGCACAGCCATCGCGGCAGCGCACAGAACCCCAAGCAATATTTTCAGAATCATTGTTCGTCCCCTTTCAGGAATACATCCAGTACCCTATTGAAGCGGTCAGCCTGATGCCAGTATGCCCAGTGGTCATCGCCTTCAAAGATCGCAAGTCCGGCATCCGGCATCATCTTTTCCATCATCTGTCCCATCCATAAAGGCGCCGCTGTATCCAGGTCTCCCCAGACCAGCAGAACGGAACATTTCACATCCGGCAGAAGATCCGTCACATCGTCATTGACGACTTTGACAAATGTCGGCCGCATCACGCCCTTTGCGTTGCGGTAGTCTTCCGATCCGGATTTATTCTGCAGCTCCTCGAGCTTTTCCGTCTGTCCGGTTGCCTTCAGGAACCATTTTCCGGCTTTGTACATCTTTGTGCGGATCTGATAATCCAGTCCCCGCTTCGGCTTGATTCCGGCCGCTCCGGTCAGACACATCTTGCGCACATTGTCCGGATGCGCCGCCGCATAGCGGATCGCGACCCGGCATCCGAAGGAATGGCCGATCAGGATCGGCTTTACAATTCCGTTAACATCGATGAATTCGGAAAGGAATTCTTCATATTCGGGAACGCCCCACGCTTCGGGGGGATTGTCCGATTCCCCGAATCCCGGGAAATCCAGACTGTATACATGGAAACGGTCACACAGATGATCGAAGATTCTTCCCATCATTTCCTTATTCTGACCCCAGCCATGAAGAAGAACCACATCATGTCCGTTTCCTTTTTCCATATAGGCGGTTTTTACGCCCTTGATTACCTTATATTCACTCATATCGCCATTAATTGTACTTCAAAGAGAAATTCCTTGCATCAAAAAAGGACAATCCCGCTGTGCGGAACCGCCCTTCAGGTGACTTATATTGATCACTGTCTGTTTTCAGGTCCCATCCCCGGCGCGTCGCCGCGGACATTTTTCACATGACAGCCGATCGCTTCCATGCGTTTCCTGATTTTCTCAATGCTTTCAGCCGCTTCTTCGCCGGTGCTGATCTTGCCGTCATACAGCATATATTTGCCGCGGACATTTTTCGGTGAAAGATTCGGCATAATGACATTCGCTCCGGCCATAATTCCCTTTTCGCGCCCGTACGGATCAATTGTCCCAAGCGCGGTGGTAGCCGGCAATAAAACCTTCGGAAACATCAGGCGCAGAATCCCGAGCAGAAAGATCGTCAGTTCACTGCCGCCGGAAGGCATATCCTTAAATGGTGTGTCCTTATGGGCAATAAACGGACCCGTGCCGATCATATGGGGCTGCAGTTCTTTCAGGAAGAAAAGATCTTCCACAAGATTGTCCAGTGTCTGAAACGGCGCTTCCACCATCATTCCGGCACCGACCTGATAGCCGATCTTTTTCAGATCATAGAGGCACCGCTTCCGGTTTTCAAAAGAAAGATCGGAAGGATGCAGTTTTGCGTAATGAACCGGATCGGCAGTTTCATGGCGCAGAAGATAGCGGTCCGCGCCTGCTTTGTAATACAGCAGATACTGTTCATAGGTCTTTTCCCCGATGGACAGCGTGACCGCTGTTTCCGGCATTTCCTTTTTGATCGAACGGACAATATCCGCAATCTCTTCATCGGAATAGGAAAGATCTTCCCCCGACTGCAGCACAATCGTGCGGAAGCCGAGTGCATATCCCTGACGGGCACAGGTCAGAATATCTTCTTTGCTCAGATGATAGCGCTGCGCTTTTGTGTTTGAACGTCTCAGGCCGCAGTAAAAGCAGTCATTGCGGCAATAGCTGGAAAATTCAATCAGGCCGCGCAGGTAAATATCCTTTCCGAAATTTTCTTCTTTCCGGATGCGTGCTTTGACAAACAGCTCTTCGGAACTTTCCTCATCCCGCTCTTCAATCAGAGCGCGCATTTCTTCTTTAGGAAGAATGCCGGTTTCAAACAGCTGTTCAATTCTTTCTTTCTGATTCATGCTTTGGAATAAGCTGTCTTGACGGTCACGCCGGGAAGCTTGCCCAGCTTGCCTGTCATGGCGCTGATTGTCTCATTGGGAGCGTCCACAGCCACACTGATGATTGACAGTCCTTTCTTCGGATACGGGATGCCCATTCTTCCGATCACGATGGATCCGTATTCATGAAGGATGGCGTTGAGTTCTGTGACTGATTCCTTATTTTCAACAATGATAGCTGCTACTGCGATTCTTGTGTCTTCCATAGTTCCTCCTCATTCAGGTATCTTTACATAATCCAGTATACCCTGCAGCTGCGCAATTGCGATGCCGTAGTTTGTGATCGGCACACCGCTTTCTTCTGCCTGGTGAATGCGTGAAAGAATATATTTGCGGTTGAACATGCAGCCGCCGCACATGATGATCAGATCATATGCGGAAAGATCTTTGGGGAAATCGGTTCCCGCATAGACTTCAGTTTCCAGCTGTTCGCCGTATTTCTTTTTCAGCAGACGCGGTATCTTCACCCGTCCGATATCTTCGGAAAGCGGCGCATGCGTGCAGCATTCCGCAATCAGAACACGGGAGTTTTCATCCAGTTCCTCCAGCTTCTTTGCCCCGGCCATCATGGCGTGAATATCGCCCTTGAATGCCGCAAAGAGAATTGAGAAGGAAGTCAGCTGCGATTCTTTCGGCGTGCGTTCCTGCACATAGCGGAATACCTGGGAATCGGTGATGATCAGATCCGGCGCCTGCTTCATATTGGCCAGCGCCTCTTCCATCTCTTCCGGGGCGACGCTTGTGATAATGCAGTGGCGCTCCAGCAGTTCGCGGATTGTATGAGCCTGCGGCTGGATCAGTCTGCCTTTTGGCGCGGAAGCGTCCTGGGGCATGATTAACATCACCCTTGCGCCGTCTTCAATCAGACTGCCGGTGACAGTACGGACATTATGCTTTTCCCCTGCCGCGTTGATCAGAGCCTGTTTCAGATCTTCAATACCTTCCTTTGTCACTGCGCTGCAGGCAATGACCGGTATCTGCATTGTCGCTTCAATCCGCTTTTTCACGGAAGAAAGAAGATCGCGCGGCCATCTGTCGCATTGCGATAAAACCGCGATTACAGGTGTGCGGCGTCTGCGGAATTCTTCGATCCATGTGCGTTCGATCAGATCATCTTCCGCCTGTGTATAAAGGACAACGGCGATTTCACTCATTTCAAGCGCCTTCCGTGAAGCTTCGATGCGCATTGAACCAAGTTCGCCTTCATCGTCATAACCGGCTGTATCCAGCAGAACACACGGTCCGATGCCATGGATTTCCATCGGTTTCTTCACGACATCGGTTGTCGTTCCGGCCTGCGGGCTGACGATCGAAACCTCCTGATCCGCAAAGCAGTTGATCAGTGAGGATTTGCCGGCATTCATCCGGCCGAAAAAGCCGATATGCGTCCGGTTGGCTGATGATACGGTTTCCAGCATTAAACGTTAACCTCCTTGGGCAGCGGAATCATGGCCGCATAGGTCTTTCCGCCGACCGTCTGGCGCATCGTATGAATCCTGACATCAAACACTTCTTCAAGAAGCTCTTCCGTTAAGATCTCATCCGAATTGCCGTAAAGACATGTGCCGTCCTCTTTGAGAAGCAGCACATGGTCCGCAATCTGCAGGGCATGATCGGGATAATGGGTATTGAATACAATGGTCAGCCCTTTGTTTTTCTTCAGGCTTTCCAGCAGCTGCAGAACCCGCAGCTGGTTGCGGAAATCAAGGCCGGTTTCCGGCTCATCGAGAATCAGCAGTTCCGGCTGCTGCGCAAGTGCCCGCGCAATCAGCGTCAGCTGAAGTTCCCCGCCTGAGATCGCATCCGTGCGCTTTCCCTGCAGATCTTCAATCCCGCACTCTTTCATCGCTTCTTCCGCGATTTTTTCGTCTTCCTTGCGCGGTCCCTGAAACAGAGAAAGATACGGATTTCTTCCCAGCAGCACCGTTTCCTTTACCGTATAGGCAAAAGCTGTATGCTTGGCCTGGGGAACATAGGCGCTGATCTGCCGCAGCTGTTTTCCCGGGATCTCGCTTAATTCCTGATCATTGATCCGGACAATTCCATCGGACGGCTTCAGAAAGCCGAGCAGGCAGCGCAGCAGCGTTGTCTTTCCGGCGCCGTTAGGCCCGAGGATTGCCGTGATTGTACCTTCTTTGATTCCGAAGGAAATATCATTGAGTACATCCTGATTTTCATATCCGAATGTAAGATGTTCCGCTGCGATTTTCATGTGCGTATGCCTCCTGTTTTTCTCAGAAGCAGAATAAATACCGGCGCGCCGATGACCGCGGTCAGGATCGAAACGGGAATTTCAGCTTCCGCGATGCAGCGGGCCGCCGTATCCACGCAGAGCAGAAACAGTCCGCCGAAAACCAGCGAGGAAGGCAGAATGCGCGCGTTTGAATTTCCGAACAGCATGCGTGAGATATGCGGCACCAGCAGGCCGACCCAGCCGATCACGCCGCAGAGTGCGACGACCGATGCCGTAATTGCGGCCGAAGCGCCGATGACCAGCGCCCGCAGCAGCTTCAGATTGACGCCGAGCGCTCTGGCTTCATCTTCCGCAAGGGAAAGGACATTGAGCCGATAGCGCAGCAAATACAGAATCAGGATTCCTCCCGCGATGAACGGTGCCCCGTACAGCAGGGACTTCACAGTAACCGAAGAGAGTGAACCCATCAGCCAGAATGTGATAACAGGAAGGACATCCTGCGGATCCGCGACATATTTCACCAGGGATACCAATGCCGAAAACAGTGAACTGATCACCATTCCGGCAAGGATCACCATGATCATCGAAGAACGCTTTCCGCCTGTTACGGCAAATACCAGCACGACTGCCAGAATTCCCGACACAAGCGCGCATGTCTGCACGCCGACCGCCTGCAGTCCCATCAGAATTCCCGCCGCCGCGCCGAACGATGCCCCGTTGGCAATGCCAAGGGTGTCAGGTGTCGCAAGAGGATTGCCGAACAGGGACTGAAACGCGCATCCGCTTGCCGCAAGACCAGCTCCGGCAAGAATGGAGAGCAGAATCCGGGGGATCCGGATCTGAAAGAGGACCGTATGAACATTGGCCATATCGGATCCGCCCCCGAACAGTTCTTTCCACACTTCCGCAAGCGGGATGGTATAGCGTCCCATGCACAGTGCCGCGATGGATGCGGCTGCTGTCAGAATGACTGCCGCGATCATGCACAGGCGGTAAGGATACGCCTGTTTCAAAGGATCCCCCTTACTTCCAGGAGCCGGCTGCCCGGTCCGGATGATACATGGCTTCAATCTGTTCATCGCTCAGATCAACGCCATAGAGAGTCTTGTAATATTCGCGGACATCCTTTGTCAGATCAATATCGCTGAAGATTTCCGGATATGCAATCTGTGCCAGCCATTCCAGTGTCATCGGTGTATCAACGCCCGGTGTATAGGTGCGGTATGTGCCAAGCGGCATCTTGTAGACCTGCTGATCCTTGACTGCCTTGACGGTGCTCCAGTCATCGCTGCCGATGGCGTTGTCATAAAGATCCTGCGGCTGTGTCTTTGTGAAGTTGGTGATGACGATGATGTCCGGATCCCATTCATAGACCTGTTCCATCGTGATCTTTGCGTTGGAGTTGTCAGCCGCAACATCATGCGCAGCGTTGATTGTGCCGGACGCATCGCACCACCACTGTCCGAAGAAAGAGGAACCGGAAGTGATCATGGTGTTTTCATCATACTGGAACAGGAAGAGAACCTTTTTGCGCTCTTCTTCCTTCACATCCTTCAGACGCTCTTCAATCATGTCCTTGACCTGTGAGGAGTAGCCGGAAATATCAGTGCTCAGACTTCTTCCCGGATAGATCTTGGAAAGCAGAGCGATCCATTCATCATAGGTGCGGATGCAGTCATAATTCCATTTTGTCGGAGATACGGCAACGCTTGTAAGACCTGCGTTGTCCAGCTTTTCCGCCAGTGCCTTGTTGTTGGCATTGTAGTAGACGATCTGCGGCTGCAGGGCCAGCAGGGATTCAATATTCACATCCTCGCCATCCATGATGTCGGTGGAAACATCCAGCACATCCGGATAGAGTTCAGAGAGGATGCCGTTCTTTGCGGCATTCATGCTTGCCGGCTCCATCGCGTCGATTGTCGAAGCGCTGCCAAGGAATACGGTCAGTACGGAAGGCAGCGGCAGAATGTCGAGAATCACGACATGTTCCGGATCTGTCGGAACCGTCACTTCACGGTCTGCGTGGTCAGTCAATGTCACTTCAGCTGCGGTTTCTGTTTCTGCAGACTCCGTAATTTCCGGCTCTTCAGATGCGGCAGGAGCTTCGGATGCACATCCGCTGAGTCCTGCCAGCACAAGAACTGCGCTCAATACTGCTTTTGATAATCTTTTCATAATTTCCCCCTGATAAACCTTTCTATATCAAAATCAATTCCGGTAAATACCGGTATGTCATCACGGAAGATTCTTCCGGAATAACCTTCATGAGGAAACGGGACAAACTTTGCATTTCCCTTTCTTCCATACTGAAACAGAGGGTCCCCGATCACGATGTCCGCCTGTTCCATCTTTTCCATCAATGTATCTTCATCAAGACCTTCATCCACGTCCGGCCATAGCGGCGTTCCATGGACCAGTGAAGCCATGGTACAGGCAAAGATCTCTTCGCCGATCACCAGGATCTTTCCGTCTGATTCATAATTCTGGCAGACGGATGTGCATCCGCCTTTGCGGATTGCGTCGGCGATGCGCTTCACCATGATTTCACCGCTTGGCAGTCCTTCCACATACGGAATGCCTGCTGTTTTCCAGAGATACTGCGCAGGACCTCTTCCGGCAGAAGAAACCACAACATTGCATTCAGCCGCGTAAACTTCCGTCAGTGCTTCAAAGCTTTCCCCCATCGCAAACACACGGACCGAAAAACCTGCGTCCTCCATTGCCCTGCGCATGGCGTTCACGTTTTCATCGTTTGAAAAATCAATCGGCGTGACACCTAGCAGGTTGATCCGTCCTTTGATCTTTTCCGCTTTCCTGTCGCCGAAGCGTCTGATCCAAGCCTTCATCGCAAGCGAGCAGCCGGAAACATACGAACGCAGTCCGTCAGTCGGAACCGGAAGAACCGGGATCCCTGTTTCCTTTTCAATCAGCTTTGCGGCTCCGCGGTAGTCAAACGCGATGATGTGGGGAATCGACGCCCCGCAAAGTGTAATAAAGCGCGGCTTGAGATCGGCAGCTGCCTTTACGACATCCTGAATCAGGACATTGTCATCGCCCAGAACCGCTGTCATCTCATCAAGTCCGGAAATAAACATCAGACTGTCTGAGTCATACCAGCGCGGCTCATCGTGGGTTGTATAGGTGGAGTTGCAGCCGGAAGGATCATGCAGGACAGTCATCCCGCCGAGTTCATACAGCATCGAACAGACGCCTGACACATCCGCTGTATAGGTGGATGTGAATACATGTGTATGCCAGTTCTTCATCCGCAATGACACCCCCATCCTTTGATCTGCACCAGTTTCCGCATATCTTTTTCTTCGAGATACGCCTCTTTCAGAAGTTCCATCATCCTGCGGATGCCGCGGTAGCCGTACATATCGCCGCTTTCCACCACATTCACAAAATGATTGGTGTCATTGAAATAGGCAGCCTTCTGACCGATTGCGGTGATCTTTCCTTCATGTCCCCGCTCTGCCCTGCGCATATTCCAGTTCAAAGAAGACCAGACTTTCAGATCCGGCAGTTCTTTCTGCAGTGCTTCAAAAACTTCTTTATCTTCCGTGAAGTTTTCAATGAAACACGATTCCACTGTAAATCCATGGCGCTTGAGCCACAGCGTGAACAGCAGCGGTTCATCGACGGCTGTATAGTCCACCGAAACCGGTGTCCCGTTCAGCAGTGCGCACACTTCAGCGGCAGCCGCTTCTGTTTTCTCCCGTTCCTTGCGGATTTCGTCCGCATCAGGAGCCGGAATATTCAGCGCTTGGCATACACGCTTCATATCCGCATCGATCACGTCATAGTCATAGGCGGATCTGACCGGCAGCCATTTCTGATGGATGCGCACCTCGAGATCCCTTCCTGCCTTTGCGGCAGCTTTATGGAATGTGATATTGGCGCACGAAGAACCCATTTCAAGATATTCATCATAGGATGAACAGCGGGTGATATCCCGCACCTTCATCCCCTGATTCACAAGATGCATATACATGTCGCTGTTTTCACCGGTCATAAATTCATTGCCGATGAAATTGACAGACCGGCTGTCCTGTTCAAGCGGCCGCAGCACTCTTGTGATCTGTCTTCTGAGTGAAGGATCAGGCGGGGAAGTGCGGCGCATGATCGGATCCATATAGCAGTCGACAAAATCGATATCAGGATATTCCTTTCTCAGGATCTTATAGACACGCTGGTAATTGACCGCAAGGAAATGATGGATGCACGATGTAAACACCATGACCATGCGCGGCTTCTTTTCAAGGGAGGAAAGAATCTTTACAACGCCGTCATGGAGTTCCTCCTCCATATTGCCTTCCAGGATATTGTCCTCGCCGACTGTGATCGTCGACATCTGATCCATGGCGCCCATTTCCGCTGTGGTCAATACAACACCTCTCAGGCAGCTTGTCGGACAGACAAAGATCTGATGGGATTCAGGCACCAAGGTGCCGATATGCACAATATTCCATACGCCTCTTGCCGGAGATGAATAGGACAGTCCGATATCGGCGTTATAGGAATAGGTCATATCCGCAATGCGCTGATAGCCGTTCATAATTCATCTTCCCCTTCTGAAAGTGTCACAAGATATCTTGCAAGTCTGCGGATTTCAGCTGAATACGGAATATCCGGATACATAGCCATGACCGGCTGACAGGCTTCTTCCGCTTCTGAAATCCGGTTGTCGCGGGGAAGATCCGCAAGAATCTGCGTATGCAGATCTTCCGCCAGTGTTTCCACTTTTTCCCTTTCATTGGGAACAGCGCGCCGGTTTAAAATCAATCCGGCAAGATCCGCATAGCCCCGTTCCTTAAAGTTGTCGATGGCTGTCGCAATATTTGCGGCCGCATAGATCGCCATATTTTCTCCGGATGTCACAATCAGCACATGGTCGGCATAGCCTTCCCGGATCGGCATCGCAAACCCGCCGCATACCACATCGCCCAGCACGTCATACAGAACGATATCCGGCTGTACAATTTCAAATACATCGCGTTCCTTCAATGCTTCAAAGGCTGCCGCAATGCCGCGCCCGGCACATCCAAGACCCGGCATCGGTCCGCCTGATTCCGCGCAGACAATGCCTTTGTATCCCGTATGAATCAGATCATCGAGCTCCGCCCTGTCACGTTTGGCACGCAGCACATCCAGAATCGGTGTGATCTTTTCTCCGCCATGGAGATACAGCGTGGAATCCGCCTTGGGGTCGCATCCGATCTGCAGCACCTTATAGCCCATGTCCGCAAAAGCGCAGGAGAGTGCCGCCGTTGTCGTGGACTTTCCGATTCCGCCTTTGCCGTAAACCGCAAAACGATACATAAATTCCTCCAAAAAAATGCCCGCAGGAAATCATCCTGCAGGCATATCAAAACAAATCCGTTTTAATGCTCTTTCCGCTCAGAATGTTCTTTGCGGTAGGATGACACGTGTTAATTATACATTTTTTATTGCGCATGTGTGATGTAATACATCAAAGTTTCCATAACAAAACGGACAGCCCTTTGGAGCTGTCCGCTGATCCTTCTTATCGCTTTTCCTTTTTTTTCTCTTTTTTCCTTCTTTCGCTTCTGCGGGTGCGCTCTTTTTTCTGCGAATCACGGCTGATCCGGAAACAGACGCCTTCCGGAAGATTCTCCGCGCTGACCCTGTATCCATAGGTTGTAACCACACGGTAGACAATGGAAAGACCAAGACCGAACTTGCCGTCCGTGCCCTTTTCATACGGGTGGAACAGCTTTTCAGCCAGTTCGCTGTCAATCTTGGAACCGTCATTGATCACGCACAGTTCACCGTCATGAAGCGTGATTCGGATATAGCTTTTCGCATAGCGCAGGGCGTTGTCGATCAGGTTTTCGACAACAATGCGCCAGGGTTCCTCTTCGCCATGGAAACAGACACCGCTGTCAATTTCACGGATGAATTCGATTTCCGGACGGATGACTTTGAGTGACATCAGTACCATGTCAATGACATCCGCCATATTCAGATTTTCACCTTCTTCGCAATCATCCAGAAGGTAGCCCATCTTGTTCAGCAGGATCAGGCTGTAGACTTTTTTCTCCAGCCTGTCCGCATGCTCGATAATCACATCGACGGACTTCTCCAGTGTTTCATACGGATAGATGCCGTCCTTGATCGCTTCGCCATAGGATTTGATGGTCGCAATCGGCGTTTTGAGGTCATGGGAAATATTCTGAATCATTTCTTCCTTTTCCCTGTTCTGTCTGGAAAGATCATCCGCCATTTCCACAAGCGCGTCGGCAACCTCACCGATTTCATCATGTCTGCGGATGCTTAATGAGGCATCCGGATCATCATTTTTCAGCTTAGTGACATAGTTTTTGATCTGTGCAAGCGGAATGATCAGAGTTCCGACCCACAGCATCAAAAACAGGAAGAGAATACTGACAAACAGCAGGTTGAGCATGACAACGCTGTTGACAAGCGAGCGCTGAAACTGCATGCGGTAGGAATCCGCCATGACGGAAACCAGGAAGGTTCCGTCATTGAGTCTTGTCACGCTGTAAAGATATTCCGTATAGGCTTCCGAATCATCCGGACTGATCTGGATCTTTTCATCCGCGATACCGACAATATCCGTCTTCGCGATTTCCAGAATCTCATCGCGCAGCGCCGGATCAATCTTCTTTCCGCCGGATGACACAAAGCGGCCGGAACTTGGCACATAGAGATATTCATCCACATCCGGATTGATTTCATAATTCGGGAAAGTCAGCGGATGATCCTCCATATAGGAGATCAGTGTTGACTGCGAATTATGAAGAATGCGGTACATTTCCGTTTCCGCAAAGCGGTCGATGGACGGCGAAAGGAATATGAAAACAAACGCCGCGAAAATCACAATAAACAGGAAGACAATTGTCAGCAGCTGCTGGGTGAGCGAAAGCTCCCGCAGCCACATTCTCATCCGCTTCATCAGCCGAGCCTGTATCCGAATCCGTAAATGGTATGGATGGAAAGATTGGGCATCTTCTTTCTGAGCCTTCTCAATGTGTCATCCACAACACGGTCGCTGCCGTAATAGTTTTCTTCCCAGACTTTTCCGAGGATCTGTTCACGCGGGAAAGCAGTGCCGCGGTTATTGACAAACAGCATCAATAGATCGAACTCCTTGGTTGTGAGATCAATCTGGTTGTTTCCTTCGCTGACCGTTCTCTGCACTTCATCAATCTCATAGCCGTCGACGGAAACCTTCTGGTTATCATCGCGGTAGGTACGGCGGATGATGTTGTTGATGCGCAGCACCAGTTCCTTTGGCGAAAAGGGCTTTGTGATATAGTCATCGCTTCCCTTTTCCAGACCGATGATGCGGTCAAATTCCTTGTCGCGGGCAGACATGAAGATGACCGGCACTTCCGGCGCATAGGAGCGGATCTGTTCAATCAGGTCGAATCCGGACTTGGATCCGAGCATGATATCCAGCACCCACAGATGCACATCGTCATCCGCTGTATGGGCGGACGCTTCATCAAATGTCAGATATGAGCGGACCTCATATCCTTCTTTTTCAAGATATCTTTTTACAAGTTCGTTAAGATCTTTTTCATCCTCAACAATACCAATTACTTTTTTCATAATCATCACCGTTTTTATTTTAGCATGAACTGACTTTGTCATTGCGGATCTTATCAAAAAAGGATATCCGCGGATATCCTTCTTCGCCGTTTCATGATCAGCCGTTGTTTGAGCTTCCTCCGCCTTCTTCTGTTTCCGGGTTGGTTTCACCCAGGACATTCAGCTCATAGACAGATTCGGTCAGGGCATATTTGACAAGCATGTTGGGAGCCTGGTCAACGAACAGCTGGAATTCCTGCAGACCGGGCATCGCGTCTTTCATATCAACATAGACATTGATGTCATCAACCGTAACCTGATCCACATTTGCCTGCGTTCCGAATACCGTTACAGACGTTGTCGTCTTGTTTTCCGGCTGGGACGCCTTGTAGTTGTTGACATTGTTGCGGTAGTTGATCGGCACGTTCTCAATCGTCTTGGTCACGCCTTCTCCCAGTGCCACATTCATTGTGATCTGGTTGATGTTGGAGCTGTTGACTCCGGCCGGCAGAACGATCGGTCTCAGGACTGTGGAATCCTTTGTGATCGTTGACGCATTGAGAATAACGACAACCTTTTCGATTCCGCTGAGAACCGTCTCAGGTCCATAGATCGTGACGGTCTGCTGATCGGTTGTAATGGATTCAATCGCCTTTCCATCAGGCACATCGCCGGATACCTGAACCTCAATCGGAACGGTCCGGTTCGGGGAGGAAACTGCGACACTCACATGTACCGTATCCGGAACGATGTCCGCTGTTACAGGCTTGCCGCTGGCATCATAAGCAATCAGTCTGGCATCCTGTTCAAAGTCGGCCGCTTTTCCGCCGACATCGATCAGCGCTTTGACAAACGCGATGGTATCGAGCGTATCGCGCGAAGCACGGACATTGACTTTCGTGTAGTCAAAGACCGGTGTTCCGACTGTATAGACAGATTCCATCTTGTCTCTGTTGATGAAGTCCCATGACAGATCAAACTGCTGGGTTGTTTTCTTTTTGAGGGTGACATTGACTGTTGTCGGATCGACAACAACAGTAACGCTGTCACCGAATCCTTCGCCGGTCAGTCTGACTTCATGCGAACCTTCGGTCAGACCTTCCAGGTCGGCAACGACATTTCCGCCGCCGGCAACCGCGTTGATGACATTGGCGGCTTCGCCGGTGATATAGATATCGGCTGTTTCGGGAAGGCCGCTCAGTTCGAATGTATCGTTGTTGTATCTTGCGGTCACTGCCACATCATCCAGCGATCTTGTCGAACGCAGGGAGGATGTGTAGACCGAAGCCATGGAGTTGTAGTTGACAACCACATACAGCAGAATTGCCAGTACAAGAGCTACCAGCTGGCCGTATTTGCGGTTGAAGAGAACACGGTCGATAAAGGTTGAGAACCAGCGGATTGTACGGAGAACACCGTCTTCAAGATGCTGGTAGGACTTCGCCATTTTCCGTGACTGCTCGCCGATCTTTTTGGCAAGCTCGGTTTTATTCTCGCTTTCTTCGGTGATCAGCTCTTCACTGTCTTCGAGATACCTGTTCTTTTCCTGATCAGTCATTTGTGCCTCCTTCCCTGTTTCCGGAGGTTCTGCGGCTGCCGGTATCATCCGGCATCATGTCAACCATCTCGAATGTCTCATTCAGTTCATCTTTGAATCCGACGATTTTGGAGATGTCCAGCATGGCTGTATCATACTTTTCATCATCGGTATCGCGGATGACGCGGGAGTACTGCTGACGGGAGGCTTCCCTTGCCGCCTTGACTTCTTCCGCCGTCATGCGTCTTGGTGCTTCATAAACAGTTTCTTCTTCAGGCTGCGGTTCTTCCGTGACTGTCTCTGCAGGTTTTCTGCTCGGATAGCTCGGCTTTGCCATCGCCTTGCGGTGAGGCAGCTTCATTTCAGCCGCTTCCGCCTGTTCATCAGCAGTCATCTGCGGTTCGGATACCGGTTCAGGTTCCGGTTCATTCACGGGTTCCGGAGCCGGTGCGTTTTCCGCAGGCCTGACTTCTTCCGCTTCGATCTTTTCGCTGACCGGAGCGTTCTGTTTCTTGATTGCGAGCTTGCTTAAAACTCTGCCGCGCTTTGCGCCGGTATTCTTCTCTTCGGAAATCACGGTGGAACGGTATCCTGCCGGAGCGCTGTGCAGTTCGGTCACTTCGCCGCAGATTACACGCATCAGGTAATCCCTGAGCTGCTGTCTGTTCACTGGAATAATCTGTCCGCTCTGGGTAATTGAAACATTGCCGGTTTCTTCTGAAACAACAATTGTTACGGCATCGGATATTTCACTGATTCCGATCGCCGCCCTGTGCCTTGCGCCGTAGCGGGAAGGCAGATCCATATTGGTCGGCGGGAAATAAGCGGACGCGCAGGCGATCTTGTCACCCTGGATAATGACGGCACCGTCATGAAGCGGTGTTGTGGTGACAAAGATGGATGTGAGCAGTTCCGCTGTCACATCGGAATTCATGCGGGTGCCGGTCTGGATATAATCCTCCAGGGAATGGGACTGCTCGATGGAAATCAGGGCACCGGTCTGATCCGCGCTTAATAACATCACCGCGGTTACGATCTGATCGACCAGATGTTCCTTTTCATCCCCGGTCAGTGTGGTAATTCTCGAAAGCACATTGGATTTTCCCATCCGCTCCAGAAGGGAACGGAATTCCGGCTGGAAAATCAGAATAATCGCGAGGAATCCCCAGTTCAGAAACATATCCGCAAGGTACTGCAGCGTCTTGAGACCGAAGAACTTCGCAAGTCCGTCAATGACAATGACAAACAGAACACCTTTAAAAATCTGGATTGTTCTCGTGTTGTTGCGGATAATCCGCAGCGCGTAATAGATAATCAGCCAGAGTATAAAAATATCCAGAAACATCACGGTTACCGTCCGGATGTTTTCAAATGTAATATTCAGGTTATAAGCCGACAGAGTAATCACCCCTTTGTTTAACCATCCCATTATAGCATAACCGTTCCATGTTCCGCTTGAACGGCTGTGAAACTATTGCGAAATCAGCAGATATTAAAACAGCGGCATTTCTGCCGCTGCTTTCATCAATCAATGATTTCAGTCGAGATCGGAGCCGTTGGACTCGCAGACTTTCTTGTACCAGTAGAAGGAATCCTTTCTGGATCTTGAGAAGTCGCCGGTGCCGTCATCATGTCTGTCGACATAGATGAAGCCGTATCTCTTTGCGTATTCGCCGGTGGAAGCGGATACCAGATCGATCGGTCCCCATGTTGTGTAGCCGATGAGCGGTGCGCCGTCATCGATCGCGTTGCCCATTTCACGGATGTGTTCACGGAAGTAGTCAATTCTGTACGGATCATGGATGGAGCCGTCTTCCTCAACCTTGTCATATGCGCCGAATCCGTTTTCAACAACCATCAGCGGTACATGCGGATATCTTTCCGCCAGCTTGTTGAGCGTCCATCTTAAGCCGATCGGGTCAATCTGCCAGCCCCAGTCGGAAGCCTTGAGGTAAGGGTTCTTCGCGCCGAGCGACATATTGCCGGCTGTTGTCTCCGCATCCGGATTGACAGTGACGCAGTTGGACATGTAATAGGAGAATGTGTACATGTCGACTTTGCCTTCCTTCAGGATCTCTTCATCGCCTTCCAGGATGAAGTCAGGAGTGACGCCCTGATCCTTCCAGATCCTCTTCACATAAGCAGGATATTCGCCGCGTACATGAACGTCGCCGCAGAGGTTGTTCTTGAGATCGTCTTCATACTGAGCCTGCAGCAGATCAGCCGGGTTGCATGTCAGAGGATACAGTGTGATGTGGCAGATCATGCAGCCGACCATGAAGTCCGGATTGATTTCATGCGCCAGTTTTACTGCTTTTGCGGAAGCCACAAATTCATGATGCAGAGCCTGCCACTTCTTCTGTGTCACGCTCTTGATGTCAACCAGCTTGATCGGTTCTGTCGCGTTGATGTCCTCATCTTCCATCAGACCGAGGGAATACATGTTGGACATACCGCCGCTCAGGGACATGAGCGGTGTGTTGATTTCATTGAATGTCAGCCAGTACTTAACCTTGTCCTTGTAGCGTCTGAAGATGGTTTCGCAGTACTTGACGAACAGGTCGATTGTTTCGCGGCTGTAGAAGCCGTGATACTTTGTGACGATTGCCCACGGAATTTCATAGTGGCAGATTGTTACCAGCGGTTCGATGTTGTACTTCTTGCACTCATCAAAAACACTGTCATAGAATGCCAGACCCGCTTCATTGGGTTCAGCGTCATCGCCGTTGGGATAAATTCTGCCCCAGTTGATGGAAAGACGGAATACGTTCCAGCCCATTTCCGCAAACAGAGCGATATCGTCTTTGTAATGATGATAGAAATCAATAGCCTGGTGGCTCGGATAGAAAGCGTTGGGATCGGTTACCGGCAGGAATGTTCTCGGTGTTTTCGCATTTCCGCCCAGCAGCATATCAGGAACGGAAAGTCCTTTTCCGTCTTCGAGATACGCGCCTTCGCACTGATTGGCAGCGACAGCGCCGCCCCATAAAAAGCCCTTAGGGAAACTCATAAAATTATTTTTCCTCCTGTTATATAATTCTATTTTATTAAATTCGCATGCAAATGAAAATACCGACCTCCCTCCCTTACGGGATGGACACCGGCCCATTTTGGATTCTGTTCAGTTTTTCTGAATCTGCTTTTCCTGAACGTCGACAATCAGATCATTTTCCTTTTTCACCGCAAACCACAGCTTTGTGCCATCGGCTTCCGGATCCTCTTCTGTTTCTTCAAGACGCAGCACATCAAAGCCTGCTTTTTCAAGAATCATCGCGTTCAGCTGCCTGACGGGTTCATCCTTTTCAAAGGAATAGTAATACGGTTCATCCTTTGCGTCAGGACCGTATACGGCGATGTCCGGATCCAGGGAAATAACGGAATACAGTTCTGTATTTCCGCTTGATCTGCGCAGCGCGAAATCCCGCATCATCTGGATCATGACTGTAAAGATCCCTCTTCTGCGGTATGACCCTGTTACATAAAGAGAAGAAAACAGCAGTGCTTCCCCCTTCTCTTTCACAGCTTTTCCCTGCAGACAGAAAGGATATTCATATTGAGGAAACATATAGCCGCAGAGCGTATAGTGCTCAAGATACATCCAGTCGCTTTCCTCACTGAGTTCATCATAAAGCTTTGATGATCCAAGCAGAGCGGAAACACTGCAGTGTACTGCGGACGCATCCGCAATCACACGCATCTGTTCATCATAGACAAGAAGCACGCAGCGCTCGCTGTCTGTTTCCGGCCATCCGAAAATGCAGAAGACCAGCCCGCCGGCAGCCTCCTCCACATTCCAGTCAGCCTCATCCTCACTCTGCCCCTTCCATTTTTCCATCATGACGGCCGGCGGAGACGGTATCCATTTTTCCAGCAGTTTCAGAGCGGCACTCAGATATTTTTCTTCCCTGTAAAGCATCAATGCAATTCTAGCAGAATTATCGTTTTCTGATGATGCGGATATTCATCTGATTTTCATTCAATCCTGTTATCACCGTGCGGAAAATAAAGTACAATTCATATACAGGAAATATTGGAGGTAATCATCATGCATTGCACTAAGCAAATCCTCAGCGACCTGATCTGGACAGGCGCTGATGACAGAAGACTTTCTTGTTTTGAAGGCGTCTACGGCGTTCCCAACGGCGTCTCCTACAACTCCTATCTGCTTCTGGATGAAAAGACTGTTCTGTTCGATACAGTCGACAAGGCTGTTGCCCATACATTCTTTGACAATGTGGCATACGGTCTGAACGGCAGAAAACTGGACTATCTGGTCATCCATCACATGGAACCGGACCATGCGGCAACCATCGAAGATCTGATTTACAGATATCCCGATACAGCCATCATCTGCAACGCGAAAATCAAGACGATGCTGGCGCAGTATTTCGATTATGACATGAATGACAGAATTCAGGTTGTCAAGGAAGGCGATGTCCTCAATACCGGAAAACATGAACTGACATTCATCAACGCACCGATGGTCCATTGGCCTGAGGTCATGATGTCCTATGACAAAACAGACGGCATCCTCTTCACCGCTGACGCGTTCGGCACATTCGGCGCATTGAACGGCAGAATCTTCGCGGATGAAGTTGACTTCATGCACGACTGGCTCGATGAGGCAAGAAGATACTACACAAACATCGTCGGCAAATACGGTCCGCAGGTTCAGATGGTTCTGAAGAAAGCAGCTGCGCTCGACATTAAATATGTCTGCCCTCTGCATGGCTTTGTGTGGAGAAAGCATTTCGGCGACTTCCTTGAGAAATACAATCAGTGGAGCACCTATACACCGGAAGTCAAAGGCGTCTGCCTTGCCTACGCAAGCGTATACGGCCATACAGAGAATATGGCAAACATCCTGGCCGGCAAGCTGTCCGACCGCGGCGTACCGGTTGAGATGTTCGACACATCCGTCATTCCGGCAAGCTATATCGTCGCAAGCGCATTCCGCAATTCACACCTTGTCTTTGCGGCCACAACATATAACGCAGGCATCTTTGTCACCATGGAAAATCTGCTCCATGACATCGTTGCCCACTCCCTGAAGAACCGCAAGGTTGCCCTTCTTGAAAACGGATCCTGGGGTCCGATGAGCGGCAAGCTCATGAAAGAGCTTCTTGCCAAACTGCCGGGCACAGAATTCATCCAGGAACCTGTCACAATCAAATCCGCTGTCAAGGAAGGCACACTTGCTGAACTTGACGCACTGGCTGACGCCATCGCGATGGATATCAATCCGGGTTATTTCGCAAAGAAGGAAGAAGCACCTGCTCAGGCTGCTGCACCGGCACCGGTTGTCAAAGCGGAAGCAGACGTCGATCCGACTGCCTTCTTCAAATTCAGCTATGGCCTTGAGATTCTGACTTCGCAGCTTGACGGCAAAGACTACGGATGCGTCATCAACAGTGCCGCCCAGGTTTCCGAAGGCGATCTGAAGAAAGTCGCTGTATCCGTAATTAACAAAAACAACACAGCCGACATCATCAAGAAGGCCGGAAAGTTCAACGTTTCCGTTCTGACAGAAGACGCGCCGTTCGATCTCTTCAAGCATTTCGGATTCCAGTCCGGAAGAGATACCGACAAGTTTGCGGATGTCACATACAATGACAGACTGGCAAACGGCATCCGCTATATCCCGCAGTTTACAAATGCTGTATTCGGATGCGAAGTCATTCAGGCAATCGATCTCGGTGTTTCCACCCTGTTCATTGCCAATGTCACTGAGGCAAAGGTTCTCTCCAATGCGCCGAGCGCAACCTATGCTTACTACCATGCCCACATCAAGCCGAAGAAACAGCCGGCTGCCGATGAGCAGAAGGAAGGCTGGAGATGCACCATCTGCGGATACTTTGTCGAAGGACATGATCTGCCGGATGATTATGTATGTCCGCTCTGCAAGCACGGCAAGGATGCGTTTGAATATGTACCGGCTGTGACCGTCACAAAGAAAAAGGGATTCATCTGCAAGATCTGCGGCTACTTTGAACCGTTTGAAGGCGATGAGCTCCCCGCTGATTATCAGTGCCCCATCTGCAAGCACGGAAGAGACGATTTCGAACCGGCTGAGCAGTAATATTTCAGCCCGAAGGATTCCGCAGAAGCGGAGTCCTTTTTTCATGAGCAGACGAAAAAAAGAGAGCGCATGCGCGCCCTCTTCAGAGTCAGATTAAAGATCGGAAAGATCTTCGCCGTTGGAAGCGATGACTTTCTTGTACCAGAAGAAGCTGTCCTTGCGGCTTCTTGCCATGGAACCCTTGCCTTCATCATCCATGTCAACATAGATGAATCCGTATCTCTTTCTCATTTCACCGGTTCCTGCCGATACAACGTCGATGCAGCCCCATGTTGTGTAGCCGATCAGATCAACGCCGTTGGCGATTGCCTTGTCCATCGCTTCGATATGGAGACGGTAATATTCAATACGGAACGGGTCATGGATGGATCCGTCTTCTTCGACAGTGTCATATGCGCCGAGGCCGTTTTCAACGACCATGACAGGCAGATGATATCTGTCATAGATCATTTCCAGATAGTATTCCAGACCGTCTGCGTCAGTTGCCCAGCCCCAGTCGGAATATTTCAGATATTCGTTTCTTGCGCCGAGGGAGAAGTTGCCGCCGACCTTGTCTGTTACCTTGTGGGTTGTGACCAGGTTGGACATGTAATAGGAGAATGTGTACATGTCAACGGTACCGCGGGCCAGATCGTCGAGGTCATCTTCAGTGATGTCAAGCTTGACATTGTGGTCGTTCCAGAGTCTTGTGCAGTAGGAACCGTATTCGCCCAGGCACTGAACATCGGAGCAGTAGAAGATATTCTTTTCCCATGCATATCTGCAGGCAAGAATGTCCTTGGGATCGCATGTTGCAGGATACCATGTGATACCGCAGATCATGCAGCCGATCATGTTGGACGGATCGATTGCGTGGCCGATCTGTACAGCTTTCGCGGATGCGACAAACTGATAATGCAGATGCTGGTAGGCATCCTGATATGCGGAATCCGGCAGATTGCCCTGCATGTCAAGGAACTGGATTGTATTGTTGATTTCGTTGAATGTCAGCCAGTGATGAACAAGGCCCTTGAATTCTGTGAAGCAGGTTGTCGCAAAGCGGACAAAGTGTTCGATGGTTTCACGGTTGAGCCAGCCGCCGCAGTGTTCTTCCAGATACAGCGGTGTGTCGAAATGCCAGATGGTAACGAGCGGTTCAATGCCGTACTTCTGCATTTCTTTGAACATGTCGCGGTAGAATTCAACGCCTGCCTTCAGCGGTTCCTTTTCAAGACCTGTCGGATAGAGTCTGCTCCAGGAAATGGACATACGGAACTGCTTGAATCCCATTTCCGCAAACAGCGCGATGTCTTCCTT
Source organism: uncultured Erysipelotrichaceae bacterium (assembly GCA_947167125.1). Taxonomy (GTDB): domain Bacteria; phylum Bacillota_I; class Bacilli_A; order Erysipelotrichales; family Erysipelotrichaceae; genus Bulleidia. Next base: position 56,128 of record CAMVGT010000005.1, on the reverse strand, counting down.
GTAATGATGATAGCCGTCTACCGCGTTGTGGTTGGGATAATGATACTCATCAAGAACCGCATAATGAGCGCCTTCAGGAAGCTTCTGGCCTCTTGTCAGTGTGCCGTGTGTGCCGTCTGCCGCAATGTAAGTGATCAGACGCGGTGTGTTGACTGTGCCGCCTGTTGTGACGTCAGTCATCGCAGGACCGCGGCCGTCAAGATTCCAGCCGCCTTCCCACTGGTTGGCCGCTACTGCGCCGCCCCATAAAAAACCTTCAGGAAAATGTGCCATTTTGATCTCCTTTCAATGATTATGACTGTTTCCGTTAATGCTTAATTCTATTGTAACTCATAAAACCGGATTCTGACTGCTTGCGACCGAGACAAACTGAATCTGTCTGTCCTTGATCACCATCGCAGTCAGCCTGCCGCCATTGCAGCAGCCGGTATCCATAAAGATTGCGCCGTGTTCGGGAAGGTCCATGCCGCTTTCCGCCCTGGTGATATTGCCGTAGGGATCGACATAGAGCGGATGGACAATCGGCGAATGGCCGGCAATATAGAGCTTGCCGGAATATTTCCGCTTGCGTCTGAGAACCGAGCGGTCCTCGGTCATCAGTTTCAGGGTATTCTTCTTCGGATTCATGCTGTAGCCGGCATGCACAAAAATGCAGTCTTCCGTTTCCGCATAATACGGAAGTTCACGGAATACCGGCAGAAAATACAGAATGTCCTTTTTTGTATACGGGGGAAGCTTTTTCTTTTTCGGATGGCTGTCGATCAGCTTTTTTTCATGATTTCCCATCAGCCAGATAAAGCGGTCATCATCCATCAGCCATCTCAGCTGGGCAAGCATTTCCACCACATCCCAGTCATCCGGTCCGCGGTCGATTGCGTCCCCGAGGAATACAAAAGTATCTTCTGTCGGATCCAGATGAACCGCCTCCAGCAGTCTTTCAAATTCCCTGAAACATCCATGGATGTCTGTCATTACAATTGTTCTTCCGGCCATATTCAAAACCTGCAGTACCCATTATATCAGTTTATGGTATATGCGTCTTTACCGGATTGAGCCAAAAAGAAAACCGCTTTGGCGCGGTTCACTTTTTCAGAATGTCCTTTTCCGCTTCGCGGATCCATTGGCTCATATTTGAGGCGATGGACTGGAATCCGATTTTCATGGGCGGCAGCGATGCCTTGTATGTCACGGTTTTGCGGCGGTTGCGGGAATGGGTTCTCGCAATTGCCTTCAGTGACAGCTTGGCATGGTTTGTTTTTTCGTCAAAATCAATGATCTTGACACGGATCGTGTCCCCGACTGCCGCATAGCGGGTGATATCTCTGACGAAACCGTCGCTGATTTCCGAGATATGAATCAGCCCGTTGGTATTCAGGTCCAGCGCCACGAAGATGCCGTAGGGCTGAATACCGGTTACTTTTCCTTCCACGATCTGTCCGGCTTTATATGTCATTTCATTTACCTGCCACGCAGAAAGTATACCACAGGAAAATTTGTGTGTGCTATAATTCGGGAATGACACGATGGGAGTATATTGCGGTACTGCGGTCAATGCAGCCGTTTATGTCGGCGATGATCGCAGCGGTACTTGCACAGGCAGTAAAGCCGGTCATTTTTTATATCAGACACAGGCAATGGCACTGGAAACTGATCGGGGCATCCGGCGGATTCCCCAGTTCACACAGCGCCATGGTCAGCGCACTTGCTGTTTCGGTCGGAATGCAGGAACAGTTCCGCTCTGCGATATTCGCGGTCACTCTTACCATGGCGGTTATTGTCATCTATGATGCCGCAAATGTGAGGTATTACAGTGGACAAAACGCGAAAGTTACGCAACAATTGATCAAGGATCTGAAGGAGGAGAATCCGGAAGTATTCAATGATCCTGTATACGAAATCAAACTGAAGCAGGTGCTCGGCCACAGATGGGGCGAAGTCATCGGCGGTATTATACTCGGTATTGCGATCGCGCTGATAATGCATAGGATCGGCTAGAAAAGAGGCGTTGAAAATGTCAGAAAACAAAGAAGAAATCAAGGAACTGACCCCCGAAGAGAGGGCAAAGAGAAACGATCTGCTGGACAGAATCGAACACACCATCAACAAAATCAGACCGTATATCCAGGCAGACGGCGGCGATGTACAGCTGATCGATTATGAAGACGGTGTTGTTACCGTATCCATGCTCGGTGCATGTGCGGGCTGTATGGCGATTGACACAACCCTGAACGAAGGCATCCAGGCTCTTCTGATGGACGAGGTTCCGGAAGTCAAGAGCGTGAAGATGCTGCAGGCATCCCCTTACGGATTCTATTGATTATATGAGCGCTGAAAAAGCGCTTTTTTTGTTTGATCCGGAATTTTTTCTGTATTTTTTTCAAAATAATTTGAAATCTGACTGAATTTCTGAATTTTTTTGCGCTTTTTATGAAAATTCTTGACCATAAAGGCATATTGTCTTAAATTTTTCCCATAAAGGAGAAATCTTATGGAAAAACCGTTTGAAGAATTCGGATCCCTGGTGTTCAGCGAAAGGGAAATGGCTGACAGACTGCCCAAACCGATCTACCAGTCATGGAAGAAAACAGTCGCAAATGAAGGAACACTCGACCGTCCTACCGCTGATGCGATCGCTCACGCGATGAAGCGCTGGGCAATGGAAAAAGGCGTTACCCACTTCACCCACTGGTTCCAGCCGATGACCGGCGGAACTGCTGAAAAACACGACTCCTTCATTGAACCGGACGCGGATGGCGAACCGATTGCACGCTTTTCCGGCAAAATGCTGATCAAAGGCGAACCGGACGCTTCCAGTTTTCCTTCCGGCGGACTGCGCGCCACATTTGAAGCCAGAGGCTACACCTATTGGGATGTGACCAGTCCGGTCTTCATCCGCGACAGAGTCCTCTGTATCCCGACCGTATTTGTTTCCTATAACGGCGAAGCGCTGGACCGCAAGGAACCCCTTCTCAAATCCATTTCCGCTTTAAGCACAGCTGCGACAAGAGTCGTCAACCTGCTTGGCGATAAAGATGTCAAATCCTGCAATATCTCGGTTGGTCTGGAACAGGAATACTTCCTGGTTGACCGGAAATTCTTCGAACAGCGTGCCGATCTGCGGCTGACCGGAAGAACGCTCTTCGGTTCCCCTGCCCCCAAGGCACAGGAACTCGATGACCATTATTTCGGTTCTATCCCTGCCAGAGTCAGCGAATTTATGAAGGAAGTCAATGAAGAGCTCTGGAAACTGGGAATCTACGCAAAGACAGAACACAACGAAGTGGCGCCGGGACAGTTTGAGCTGGCACCTGTCTTCAGTACCGGAAATGTGGCGGTCGACCAGAACCAGGTCACAATGGACATCCTGCGCAAAACCGCAAAGAAACACGGTCTTGCCTGCCTGCTCCATGAAAAGCCTTTTGAAGGAATCAACGGCTCCGGCAAGCACGACAATTACTCCATTGTCACAGATGACGGTCAGAATCTTTTCTCCCCGGGCGACAAGCCGGCGGAAAACATCCGTTTCCTTGTCTTCATCTGTTCCTTTATCAAAGCGGTTGATACATATCCGGTACTGATGAGAATGAGCGCATCCTGCACCGGAAACGATCATCGTCTCGGCGCGAATGAAGCTCCTCCCGCAATCATTTCCATTTATCTCGGAAGCTATATTGAAGATATTCTCTACAGCCTCTATCAGGGACATTCCTCCCAGGCTGCCAAGAAAAACGAAAAGAAGCCGGATTTCAATCCTGTTTCCGGCCTCTCCTATATCCCGCATGACAACACAGACCGCAACCGTACAAGCCCTGTCGCCTTCACCGGCAACAAGTTTGAATTCCGTATGGTCGGCTCTTCCATGAGTGCTTCTTTCCCCAACACGGTTCTCAACGCAATCATGGCGCAGTCTCTCAATGAGATTGCGGATGAACTGGACGGAATCAAATATCTGCAGGATGTCCGTGAAAAAGCCCTCGACATCTGCCGCAACATCATCCACAGCCACAAGAAGATCCTCTTCTCCGGAGACGGCTACAGTGATGAATGGGTCAAGGAAGCTGCCCGCCGCGGACTGCCGAATGTCAAATCCTTCATTGAATCCGTTGCGGTGCTTTCCGACCCGGCAGTTGTGGAACTTTTCACTTCCCTGGATATCTATTCAAGAGCGGAACTCAATGCCAACCGCAACATCCTTGAAGAGCGCTACCGCAAGGTGATGGGCATTGAAGTCAAGACAATGCAGGAAATGACCCGCAAGGATGTCCTTCCGGCAATGACTGCGGAGCTGAATTTCTACGCTACCTCCCTGAATGCCTGCGGCAAAAACGCCCCGGCTTTCCTGAAAAAGAGAGTCAGCGAACTTTCCGCTCTGATCGATCAGACCTACAATGCGCTTGAAGCATTGGGCGAAGGATGGGAAAAGGCAATTGAAGGCAATGATACATTCAAAACAGGCAAAGCAATCTACTATGATGTCTGTCCGCTGATGAATGATCTGCGCGCCGCAATCGACGCGTATGAAACAATCGCCTCCCACGAATTCTATAAACTTCCTCTGTATGAGGATATGCTGTTCAGTCTGTAAACTGACAATGCATGAAATCAAAGGAGCTGTCCGTTCGGACAGCCCCTTTTCATTTCGTATCGATATCAATTTTCCGCTGGGCAAGATTGTTCTGCACCCTCTCTTTCGTCAGATCGTAGAGGACGGAGAAGACCGGCACACCGACAAACATACCGCCGATTCCGAAGAGTGCTCCGCCGGCGATGATTGCGAACATCACCCATAATGTCGGCAGACCGACCGCATCTCCGAGAATATACGGACCGATGATATTGCCGTCAACCTGCTGCAGAACCAGGATGAAGATCGCGAATTCCAGAGATTTGAACGGATCGATGATCAGCAATATGAAGATACACGGAATCGCTCCGATAAACGGACCGAAGACAGGAATCATATTGGTGACGCCGATCACAACCGCAATCAGCAGTGAATAAGGAATTCTCAGCAGCACACAGCAGAGCCAGCATATGGCGCCGATCACCAGGGAGTCAATGAACTTGCCGAAAATGAAGCGGTTGAATGTTGTTTTGGTAATTCTCATCAGATGCAGGATATCGGAAGCAGTCTTTTCATTCAGATATCCGAACATGATCATCTTGATCTGCTTTTTGAATTTTTCTTCATCATACAGCAGATAGATCGCAATGATCATGCCGATGAAGAAGTTCAGGATCCCCCTTGCGACATTGATGGAGTAATTGAGAATTCTCGACATGCCGCCCTGGGCGCCGGTGAGCCAGCCGCTCAGGCTCTTTCCTGCGGCTGAGACCATATTTTCAAGATAGTCCGCCACACCGGGATCATAATCTGCCAGTCTTTCGATCAGAGACTGGATCGTTCGGACATAGCCTCCCAGAGAATCAACGAAGATCCGGATGGAATCCACCAGCTGCGGGACCAGTATCACAAAGAACCCGGTCAGCACAAGCAGAAATCCGAGCATTGAAACCGCAACTGATATTTTCCTGATGTTTTTATCGGACAGCGATGTGCTTTTATGAAGCCGGCGCTCAGCCAGCTTTCTCAGAGGCAGAACGATGAATGTAAACAGAATACCGTAAAGGAACGGGGCACATGCCTTGAGAATCAGCGAGAAGATATTGCCGATGATATAGAGGTTATTCATCAGCACATAGAAAAGAACAATCAGAATTCCTGAAAGTGTAAATACCTTGATCTTTTCCCATGCTTCTTCGTTGAAATTTTTGAAATTCATAGATATCTTCCTGTCGAAATTATAGCATATGGAATCTGATGGAATCATAAGCGATCCGTCACTTTAGTCAAACCTTAAAAAGTGTATATGGTTTCCGGTTGACACAGTGATATCTCTCTGCTTAAATAATAGCGTCTTTTATCAGGAATGAGGTAGAGGGTCAGCTCTGTGACCTCATACCAACCTGCCCGCGGCCATGCGGGTAAGGTGGTAAAGCTGACATCGATAAAGAAAGAGATAAACTATGGCTCTTTCTGAAGCTGTTGAAAAGACGTGAAAGGAAGGGTTTTTATTATGGCTGAAAAGTATTATTTTACATCCGAGTCCGTCACCAGCGGGCATCCTGACAAGATCTGCGATATGATCGCAGACTCCATCCTCGACGAAGCGATCCGCCAGGATCCTGAAAGCCACATGGCAGTCGAGGCAACCATCAAGGACGATCTGATCATTGTATACGGCGAAGCCGGCACAAAAGCGGAAATCGATTATGAAAAAATCGCGCTGAATGTTCTGAAGGAAATCGGCTATGACGAGGAATATCATGTGCTCGTCAAGGTCAACAGACAGTCTGCTGAAATCAACAGCGCGGTTGCGCATGATGAGATCAGCGCCGGCGACCAGGGAATCATGTTCGGCTATGCATGCGATGAAACGCCTGAACTGATGCCGTTTGCGATCAATACGGCACATAAGCTCGCTGCCAGACTTGAAGAAGTCAGAAGAAACGACAGCCGCTTAAGACCGGATGGAAAAACACAGGTCACCGCATGTTATGAAAACGGTGTTCTCAAGGGAATTGACACCATCGTTATTTCCACCCAGCATACAAAGGACATCACCCAGGAAGAACTGCGTGAACTGATGATCAAGGAAGTCATCACACCGGTCGTCGATCCGAAGTATATTGATGAAAATACAAAGTATCTGATCAATCCGTCCGGTTCCTTCATTCTCGGCGGAAGCTTCGGCGATTCCGGCACAACCGGCAGAAAGATTGTTGTCGACACCTATGGCGGATATGCACCGATCGGCGGAGGATGTTTCTCATCCAAGGATCCGACAAAAGTCGACCGTTCCGCTGCGTACTATGCACGCTATGTCTGCCGCAATATTGTAGCGAATCATCTTGCGCACAAGTGCCAGATCGAGCTCTCCTATGCAATCGGAAAAGCGGAGCCGGTCAGCGTCTATGTCACTTCATTCGGCACATCCGAATACAGCGATGATGAACTGCAGAAGATTGTCATGAAGAATTTCAACTTCTCTGTATCCAACATCATTTCCGAACTGGATCTGCGCCGTCCGATTTACCGTAAGACAGTCAACTACGGTCATTTCGGAAAAGCGGATATGCCCTGGGAACAGTTCAAAAAGATCGAGTTATAAAAAATTCATGCCCCGCAGTAAATTCTGCAGGGCATGTTTTTTTTATTCATTTCTGATGACCGGTCACTCTCTGATTACAGCTGAAGAGAAAACTGTATAAACCAGCAGGAACGCGCCGATAAACGCAACTGTGTCAAAAAGATATCCGAATACGCTTTTTGACGGGTTCATCATCGGGACATCTTCCGTATTGTCAGCTGATCGGAAACAGTCACTTCATATTCCTGTCCCGCTGCCGTTTTCGCTGCCGCAATCCCGTTTCTTTCCACTGTTCCTTCCGAAAGATCAATCTTTCCTGAATCCGGATAAAGCGCAAAGACTTCGCTGTTTGAACCTGCCTTAAAAACTGATACCGTGATATTTTCATATACGGTCCCGTCTGTCCCCTTCACGTCTGCCTCATAGCAGTATTCACCGCTCGGCATGCCGGAAACAGGATAGCGGTTATGATTGAGCGATACCAGATAATTGAACGGAATCCTTGAAACCAGTCCCATGAGTGCGGCAAGAATCAGAATAACCTGAATCCCCCGCTGCGATCCGATTGCGGCTTTGTACTGTTTGATTGTATCTTTTGACGCAAATGAAAAGATGGATGAGAAATACAGAGCTCCCACAAAAAAAGCAGATGAATCCGCTGACTTCCCCGAGCGGCGATCTGATCAGATCAAGCAGAAATTTCATAACTCCTCCTGTAAAAGCGATGTATCTGATGTGATTTTACATCATTTCCGGTCAGTCATGAATACAGCCGCATCTGCCGCATTCAAAAAAGAGGCAGTTTTTTATTTCTGCCTCTTTGAATCGGAATGAATTAACGGCTGATTGTCTTTGCCATGACTTCATGGCATCTCGGGCAGAGCCCTTCCTCATCCGGCTGTTCGCTGTAGTTCCAGCATCTCGGGCACTTTGTGCCGGGTGCCTTTGTGACAGCGGGTTCGCCTTCGCCATCCGCGAATGTGACCTTGGAAACGATGAACCACTGCGGTACATTGCTCAGTGTTCCTTCGATCAGTGCCGTTTCTTCAGGGCTGCAGCTGATTTCAACTGCTGCTTCCTGAGCGGAATTGACGAGTTTTTCATTTCTTGCGTTTTCAATCGACTTGTTCACTGCGTCACGGACCTTCAGGAGGGCTGTGAATTCTTCACGCAGAGCGTCCGCATCCGCATATTCCTTCACTTCCGGATAGGAGGTGTAGTGTACGGAAGGTTCTTCTGTGCTGCCGAAGTGTGTCCATACTTCTTCAGCTGTATAGCACAGGAACGGAGCCCACATCTTGACCAGCGCGTCTGTGCACTGCCAGTAGACTGTCTGTACCTGACGTCTTCTGAGTCCTTCAGGATCATCGCAGTACAGGATATCTTTTGTGAAATCGCAGTAGTAGGAACTGAGTTCATTGACCATGAAGTTCATCAGAACCTTGTTGGCGCTGAGATAGTCATATGCCAGAACCGCTTTTCTGTATTCTTCAACAACATCGTTGAGTCTGACCAGGATGTAGCGGTCTGTCTTTTCCAGATTCTCATAGCTGACCATATCCTTCGCAGGATCGAAATCCTTCGGATTGATATTGCCGAGCAGGAAACGGAATGTGTTTCTGATCTTTCTGTACTGATCGGATACCTGCTTGATATTTGCCGGACCGAGCTTGAGGTCCTGCTTGTAATCGGCATTCATCGCCCAGAGTCTGAATACATCGGCACCGTTGGTGTTGATGATATCCATCGGGTTGACAACGTTTCCGACAGACTTGGACATCTTTTCACCGTTGGAGTCGCAGACATAGCCATGGGAGAGAACTTCTCTGTAAGGGGAGCGTCCCTTGACGGCTGTGCCGACAATCATCGAAGAGTTGAACCAGCCTCTGTACTGGTCGGAACCTTCGAAGTAGATGTCGCACGGATATTCGCCGCCGCGTGCTTCCAGTTCAGTCCAGGACGAACCGGAGTCGAACCATACGTCCATGATATCGGATTCTTTTGTGAAGATTCCGTTCGGGGACTTTTCATTTGTATAGCCTTCCGGCAGAAGATCCTTCGCTTCTCTTTCAAACCAGACATTGGAGCCGAATTCGCCGAAGAGATCAGCGACATGGTCGAATACTTCCTTTTCCATGATCGGTGTTCCGTCTTCGCAGTAGAAGATCGGGATCGGTACACCCCATAGTCTCTGACGGGAAATGCACCAGTCGCCTCTGTCCTTGATCATGTTGTACATTCTGATCTGGCCCCATTCGTTGTGCCATTCAACATGATTCTGGATCTGATCCAGAACTGCTTCCCTGACCTTTTCGATCGAGCAGAACCACTGCTTTGCGGCACGGAAGATAACCTTCTTCTTCAGACGGTCATCATGCGGATAGGAGTGAACGATGGTGTTGACCGCGAGCAGGCAGCCCTTCTCATTCATCATGGTGATGATCTTCTTGGAGCATTCTTCGAATGTCAGTCCCTGGCACTCAGGTCCTGCTTCCTCATTCATATAGCCGCGCTCGTCAACTGTGCAGATCGGAGCGATGCCGTATTTTGCGCAGATGTAGTAGTCGTCAAGACCGTGGCCGCCGGCTGTATGAACGCATCCGGTACCGTCTTCTGCTGTGACATGGTCGCCGACCAGAACCGGGCAGTCCTTCGGCAGAACGACATGGTGATATGTGATGTTTTCAAGTTCTCTTCCCTTGAATGTACGCAGAACGCCCTGGTTTTCAAGCTTGAATGTTTCCAGCAGATGATCTGTCATGGATTCAAGGAAAATCAGCTTGCCCTTTTCAGTCTGAACTTCCGCATATGTAAGATCCGGGTTCAGGGATACAGCTTCGTTTGCCGGAATGGTCCACGGTGTGGTTGTCCAGATTACAAAGTAGTCATCGCTGTCAAGGATTCCCTTGCCGTCCGCAACCTGGAATGCCAGATAGATTGTCGCGTCCTTGACATCCTTATAGATGATTTCGGAGTCAGCGACTGCTGTTTCGTTATACGGAGACCAGTAGATCGGCTTGAGTCCCTGGAAGATCAGTCCGTCCAGCGCCATCTTTTCGAAGGCACGGATCTGGCGGGCTTCAAATTCCTTCTTCAGTGTGATGTAGGGATGTTCATAATCCGCGATCTGACCGAGGCGCTTTTCTGTCGCCATCTGTGTGCGGATCTGGTTGTGTGCATATTCTTCGCACTTCTTGCGGAATTCCGCCGGTGACATGGATTTGCGGTCTACACCCAGTTTCTGAATTGCGTTTTCAATCGGCAGACCGTGTGTGTCCCATCCCGGGAAGAACGGTGTATAGTAGCCGCTCATCGCGTGGGAACGCACAATGAAATCCTTGATGACACGGTTCATCGCTGTGCCGGCATGAAGATTTCCGTTTGCGTAGGGAGGGCCGTCATGCAGGATGAATGCCTTCTGTCCCTTGTGTCTGCTGATGATCTGGTTATAGTGATCATTCTTTTCCCAGTTTTCCAGAATTCCTGGTTCCTTCTTTGCCAGATTGCCGCGCATTTCGAAATCGGTTTTCGGCATCTGGAGCGTAGATTTGTAATCCATTTCTTTTTCCTCTCTTTTCACAAAATAAAACGTCCTTAAATCTAAGGACGTCGTTGCGCGGTACCACCTTAGTTCATGACAGTTTCTTTTTCTGCCATGCCCTTTGCCATCCCTTAACGCGGGATTGACGTCTGCTCACAGGTGATGTCTGTCTGTATGTGTCATGTCTGCTTTCACCGTCCGCAGACTCTCTTCAAATCTTCATACAGAAGCGCGTCCTGATCAGCGCAGTTTATCTTCTGCTTCTTTCAGCCACTGCAGATCCGGCATGTCCGGGAGCCGGAATTCATGCAGGTCATCGAGCAGTTTGTTCAGCTGCTCACTGGCTTCGGCTTTTACAGATCCCGCCTCATCATAGAGGGCGGAAAGATCTTCGAGGATGCCTCTGGCCGATGCCAGTGCTTCCTTGATGATCAGATCTGCGTTTTTATTTGCGGTATTTATAATATCATTCGCTTCCCTCAGCGATAAGCGGGCAATGTTGTCTGCCGCTTCCCTGCGGGCCGCATCCTGAGCGAGGAGCTGCTGGTAGGCTGCCTTCTGTGTCTCCAGCTCGCGCATGGTGTCAGTCAGTTTTTCCTGATAGAGCTCCACCCTGCGTTCCAGCTGTTCGACCTGTGCGGCATAGTTTTCAATTGCGTCTTCAACCGCAAACCGGTCATATCCGTTTTTCATTACCCGAAATGACGGTCTCTGTGCTGTCACAACTGCCACCTCTCACATTTCCTGCAGAAATTCCGCAGCGATTCTTCCGCTTTTTGTCTTCCGGCTGCTGCCGGCATAAGTAAATCTTCCGATTCCGCGGATCGAAATCGTAACGTTATTATTGCACAATTCATCAGGCTCTTCAAGCGTCACATGGTTCAGCTGAACCAGACCTGCGCGGATCATTTCCTTTGCCTGCGACCTGCTGCAGTGAGCCAGTGCCGCGATGATCGCGTCGGCCCTTTCGCTTGCCGCAACTGCTGTGATTTTCTTCTGCGCAAACTGCTGAGCCGGATGTTCCTCAATGATTTCAAAGGAAACACTGAGCTGCCCGATCCCGGTCAGATTGGCGCACAGGAACTCTGCCATTGTCTCAGACGTATAGATGCAGACGCGTCCGTCCTGCACAAACATATCGCCGAGACTGTGGCGTTCAATCTGCAGTGCCATGCATGCCCCGAGAATATCCCGGTGTCCGATTTTGCGGAAACGCTGATCGGCGTCTGCGGCAATGCAGACAATATCAGAAAAGTCATCTTCCTCATCATAGAGGAAAATGACTTTCTTTCGTCTGGCTCCTTCATATCCCCCTTCATAGCGAATGAAAGCGGAAGGCGGAAAGAGTTTCATCATGGCAGCCTGCTCTTCCTCATTCAGAAAATAGGACGAAGTCGCGGTGTGTCATTTTTCGCATTTATTCTGCAGATCTTCAAGATGTGCCGCAAGCCCGGAATAATCCTGCCTGTCAATCATCATCGTTTTCCAGTGAGATGACGCCGTCAACACTTACGCTCTTCGGTGCGCAGAGAATGACATTGTGTCCGATCTTCTGGATTGTTCCGTCAAGCGCAAAGACAACGCCGGTCAGGAAGTCAATTGTGCGCTGCGCATATTCGCGCTGCAGACGGTGAAGGTTGATGACGCATGCCCTTCTCTGCTTGAGATGGCGTGCGATCTCTTCTGCTTCCTCGAAGCTTCTCGGTTCAAAGAGAACCATCTGTGCGTCAGTCGGGATACGGTTCACATTGGTCTTCTGTGACTCGTATGTGCTGACAGGTTTCTGGACAGGCTGCTGTACCTGTACAGTTCTTTCTGTTTCCTCTTCTTCGTATTCTTCATCTTCATCGTCATCATCAACGGGAGCGATGAAATTCTTCAGTTTCTCAAATGCCATAATTTATGACCTCCATATCGAATTCATTATATCATCGTAAAAATACGCATTCAACGCAGTTTCCCGCGCTAAAGCTTTGAAACTGTCTGATTGTCGAGCAGCTTACAGAGCTCAACTGCCAATTTTACCGCATTTTCGTAATCATCGAGTCTGCAGAAGCAGTTGGATGAATGAATATAGCGGACCGGAACGCCGATGACAATGGCCGGAACGCCATATGTCTGGTTCACCATCGCGCCGTTCGTGCCGCCGCCGCTTCTGACTGATTCCTGCACCGGGATTCCCTTTTCCCTTGCGGTATCCAGGGCAAGTTTCTGAAAGCGCCAGTTGGTGATCATCGACACATCCATATGTCTCAGCATCGGACCTTTTCCAAGAGCCGCCTGGATCATGTAATCCTCGCTGAATGTGTCATCCGCAGGACAGCCTTCAAAGCAGATCATGACATCCGGCTTCAGTGCTTCGGCATTGCAGCGGACACCGCGCTCGCCGACTTCCTCCTGCACGGAGAAGCTTCCCTGCACATTGCACGGAAGGTCTTCATTCTTCAGACGCTTCAGTGTGTCAATCGCGCATGCGACACCGATTCTGTCATCAAACGCCTTGCCGTAGAAAAGTCCTCTTTCCTCATCATAGCGGCATGTGATATCCGGAACGCCCGGGGAACCGATTCCGATTCCGAGCGCTTCCGCTTCCTCTCTGGAAGTGACGCCGATATCGATCACCATATCGGACACATCAGACGGTTTGTTCCGCTCATCCTTTTTCATGAAATGAGGCGGTTTGATTGCGACAACGCCGGGAACGGTATTTCCGTTTCTGGTGCGGATCTGAAAGGAACTGGACGGGAATGAAACCGCGCTCCATCCGCCGAGCGGCAGGAACCGCAGTGTGCCGTTGGGTTTGATTGCCTGGACAATGACACCGACCTCATCCATGTGTGCGTCCAGCATGACTCTCGGTTTTTCTGACCCCGGTTCTTTTTCACACCGCACATTTGTCATATGGTCGATACTTGTTTCGTATTCCTCAAGTTCAGACCTGACCAGTGCGGCGACATCATCTTCAAATCCCGAAGGGCCGAAGGCGTCGGACAGTGCTTTGATTCTTTCAATTGTATCCATGCGCTTTCTCCTTTTTGTTTACAGCATTATAAGCCATTCCTGCATATGTTTCCTTAAAAATACAAAAACAGACTGCGGATTTTCATTCACAGTCTGTTAAGCTTCAGTGATTCCAGATCAGAATCATCAGCAGAATCGCGAGTCCGAATGCCACCGCATAGACAGCGCCGATCATCAATGCGGCTTTCAGAGTACCGAGGATATACCACTTTCTCTGCTCACCGCTGACTTCTTCTTCCGCATAATACGGGGAAGACGGTTTCTGTTCTTTTTCCGGTTCCATCAGTTCGCCGCGTTTTCCTTCCGGCCTTCTGCCGAAGAGAACCCTGCGGCGTTCGATTCCGGTCATATCTGCTACGATACGGCCGTCATCCGACTCATCGTATTCTTTTCTCACTTCTCAACCTCGTTGTCATAAAGATGGCAGACGACAAAGTGATCCTTTTCGATCTCAACCATTTTAGGAGGAACTGTCTTGCAGCATTCCATGCACTTGGAACATCTTGTGTGGAATTTGCATCCCTTCGGAGGATTTGCCGGTGAAGGAATGGAGCCTTCCAGAACGATTCTGTTCATCTTTGCGTCAGGATCCGGTACCGGTACTGCGGAGAGCAGAGCCTGTGTATACGGATGCAGAGGATTCTTGAAGATGCTGTCTGTCGGTCCGTATTCAACCAGATTGCCGAGGTACATAACGCCGACTGTATCGGAGATATGTTCAACGACGGAAAGGTCGTGGGAGATGAACAGGTAAGTCAGGTTATGCTTTTCCTGCAGTTCATTCAGCAGGTTGATAATCTGAGCCTGAATCGATACGTCAAGAGCGGAAACCGGTTCGTCGCAGACGACGAATTCGGGGTTCAGCGCAAGCGCTCTGGCAATGCAGATACGCTGTCTCTGTCCGCCGGAGAATTCATGCGGATAGCGGTCCTTCTGGAACGGCTGGAGTCCGCACTCATCCATGATCTTATCGATATAGTCATCATATTCTTCCTTCGGAACGATTCCGTGCTCACGTACAGCTTCGCCGATGATTTCGCCGACCGGCATACGGGGCTGCAGGGATGAGAACGGGTCCTGGAAGATGATCTGCATTTCGGTACGCTTTTCTCTCATTTCCTTGGCAGTGAAATCATAGACTTCCTTGCCGTTGAAGAGAACCTGACCTGCAGTCTTCTCACCTGCCAGTCGCAGAATTGTACGGCCTGTTGTTGTTTTGCCGCAGCCGGACTCGCCGACAAGACCCATGGTGGTACCACGTTTGAGATTGAATGTGATACCGTCAACCGCTTTGACATAGCCGACAGTCTTCTGAAGCATACCGCCCTTGATCGGGAAGTATTTCTTCAGATTGTTGACCATCAGAATGTACTGCGGATCATATTCTACAGGTTCATAGGAGGTATCGATTTCTTCGACTGTATTCTTTTCGGACATTACTTATTACCTCCGTCATTTCTGTCATTGTAATCAACTTCACCCTGATCATAGTATCTGTAGCAGACTACCTTGTGGGTATCGCTCAGAGATACCATGTGCGGATATTCGCCATTGCACTGTGCAACGCACTTATCGCAGCGGTCCTTGAAGTAGCAGTAGTCAGGCATGTTGATCGGGTTCGGAACTTTACCCGGAATGGAATAAAGCTTGTCAACCTTCTTGCCGACAACCGGCTTGGAATTCATCAGACCGATGGTATACGGATGTGCCGGGTGATGGAAAATATCAGATGCAGTACCCTTTTCGATGATACGTCCGGAATACATGACGACGACATAGTCAGCCATTTCCGCAATAACACCGAGGTCGTGGGTAATGAACATGATCGAGGAGTTGATCTTGTCCTTCAGGTTTCTCAGCAGGTCGAGGATCTGCGCCTGAATGGTAACGTCAAGAGCGGTTGTAGGCTCATCGGCGATAATAACCTTCGGGTTGCACGCCAGAGCCATCGCGATCATGACACGCTGTCTCATACCGCCTGAGAGTTCATGCGGATACATGCTGTATACGCCTTCGCTGTTGGCGATACCGACGAGTTCGAGCATTTCGATTGTACGTGCCTTGACTTCTTCCGGAGTCTTTCCTTCGCCGTCATGAAGCTCGATAACCTCATTGATCTGATCGCCGATCCGGAATACCGGATTGAGCGCTGTCATCGGTTCCTGGAAGATCATGGAAACCACGTTTCCTCTGATGTGCTGCATGACTTCATCAGGTGCCTTTGTGACATCATATGCCTTGTCACCGAGATTCAGTCTGATTTCGCCCTGGACTGTCTGGCCCTGCGGTCTCTGCAGCAGTCTCATGAATGAGAGGCTGGTTACGGATTTGCCGCATCCGGACTCGCCGACGATACCGACTGTCTTACCCTGCGGTACATCGAATGTGACACCGTCTACAGATTTAACTGTACCGGCATCGGTGAAGAAGTATGTATGCAGGTTGTCAAATTCAACCGCATTTGCCGGATCATGCATCGTTGTCAGATATTCTGACTCCGGTACATTCTTTCTCTTGTGTCTTTTTTCGTATTCGTTTGTAATCTTTCTGTTTTCTCTGGAAATTCTTCTTGATTCCTTGGCGGAAAGATAACCGACATCTTTTTTCTTAGCCATTTTTCTCTCCTCCTATCGCTTCATTCTCGGGTCAAATGCGTCACGCAGACCGTCACCGACAAGGTTGAACGCAAGGACAGTCGTCAGCAGACATACACCTGCCGGAATCCAGATGAACCAGTAGTTTGTAAGAACGAATGTATCGTTAACGTCGTTGATGATGTTGCCCCAGGATGCGAACGGGAACTTGACACCGAGACCGAGGAACGAAAGAGTTGCTTCGGTGATGATGGTTCCGCCAAGACCCATAGTGACACTGACGATCAGCTGCGGGATAACGTTCGGTACGAGGTGCTTGAAGATTCTTCTGCTGACAGAAAGACCTGTAGCTTCTGTCGCTGTCATGAATTCCTGTTCACGCAGGGAGAGGATCTGGCCTCTGACCATACGTGCGATGCCGGGCCAGCCGAGGAAGCCGAGGATCAGCATCAGGTAAACCATTCGGATTGTCGGATCGACTCTCATTGCGTCCATCGCAGCACCGAGGATAATAATGATCGGCATGGAAGGAATGCAGTAGAAGATATCGACAATACGCATGATCAGGTTGTCAACCCATTTTCCGAAGTAGCCGGAGATACCGCCCATGATTACGCCGAGAACGGTGGAAATTGCTTCAACGATGAAACCGATGACCAGGGAAACACGTCCGCCGTACATCAGTCTTGTGAGCATGTCCATACCGTTGCGGTCTGTACCGAGCCAATGTGTCTTGCTCGGGAAGGAATAGGTGTCATAAACCTTTGTTTCCTTTTCCTGAAGAACGGACCAGACATTGCTTGCCGGGTTCAGCTTCAGATCATAGGAATATTCAACGCCGTCTTCACCGACAAACTTGAATTCAGCGCCGTTGTTTGTGACAGCTTCAACCAGTTCTTCCTTGAATTCTCTTGTGAGGAAGACATCGTTCATGGCCGCGTTGACGATATACGGGGAAACATATCCGAATTCCTTGCCGTCTTTGAAGACGCCGCCGTCTTCATCGATTGTGTACTTGGAACCTTTATATTCGATTTCATTCTGCTTATTGGAATAAGCCTTGAGGATTGCGAACTGGTCATCATAGGATACAGTGATTCCCTTTTCAGCTTCACTGACAATATCCTTGAATGCAAGACCGAGCGTTGTACCGCCCTGTGCGATGCTGTAGAAGTCATCGCCTTCTTTTGTCAGCGTGTAGTTGACACTCTTATAAGTAAATGTCTCAGCCTGCTTCTGGATTGCAAGGAATACCTGTGCCTGCAGAATGGAGCCGAATTCCTGATTCGGTGCATTGACATAGCGGAAATCCGTGTTTTCCTTAACGCTTGCATATTCCTTCGACTGCATATCAGTTCTGTAGAAGAGCTGATCCTGGCTGTACGGCGAAATCAGACCGCCGATGAAGGAGAAAATGAACATTGCAACGAGGATGACAAGTCCGACGACTGCCATTCTGTTACGGAAGAAACGCTTCGCGACAAGAGCACCCGGAGACAGGACTTTGACTCGTCTGTCATCATTCAGGTCAAACTGTTGGGAGTCCTGTGCGTCATTAACTTTCTTTTCTTTATCTTCAGACATTTCAGAACTCCTTTCTTATGCGATTCTGACACGCGGGTCTACAACCGCGTACAGAATATCGGAAATCAGGTTGCCGAGCAGTGTCAGGATTGCCATGAATACCAGGTAGAACATGGAGAACGGAATATCACCCGCGACCATTGCCTGATAGGATGTATGTCCGATACCCGGAATACTGTAAAGTGTTTCGGTAATCAGCGCACCGGAGAACAGACCCGGCAGCGATCCGCCGATCATGGTGACAAGCGGAATCAATGTATTGCGGAAAGCATGATGGTAAATAACTTTGCGTTCATCAAGACCCTTCGCACGTGCTGTTCTGATATAATCCGCATTCAGTACTTCGAGCATATTTGTACGGCAGTAACGCATCAGGGAACCGACGCTGATAACAACCAGGGTTGTGATCGGCAGAACCAGATGGTGAGCCTTGTCAAAGAACTTGCCTACCGAATCGAGCTGCTCATAATTTCTTCCCATCAGACCGAACAGGTCAAACCAGCCGAGCTTGACGCAGAAGACAAGTTTCAGCAGGGATGCGAAGAAGAATGTCGGCAGGGAAATACCGGCCAGAGCGAATACCGAGATCGCATAGTCAGCTTTCGAATACTGCTTCGTGGCAGCGATAATTCCGAGCGGGATCGCAATGATCAGCTCGAGCACGAAGGAAATCAGACCCATAATGAAGGAAAGCCATACGACGCTCTTGAACTTTTCGAAAACAGGAACTGTGTAGAACCAGCTGTCGCCGAAGTTGCCGGTCATGAACTTGCCGAGCCATTCAAAGAAGCCGCCGATAATGCCTTTGTCCATACCGTAGGTAGCAGACAGCTGTTCCATCCATTCTTCAAATGTTTTGGAACCCGGCTGCATCGACTTCTGACGTGCGATTGTTTCAAGATAGGATGTGGGAAGACTGCGCATTAATGCATAGATAATGAATGCTACAAAGAACAGAATTACCAAAGACAGGAGTAATCTCTTGATTATATATTTTCTCATTCTATACCTCCAATCTGTCTATTTTATCCTTGTAAAAACGGATAATCTTTCTTGGTTTCATTCATTATATATGCCTGAAGAAACCAGTGGAATAGATAACAGCAAACAAAGCGAGAGAGTTTTCACCCTCCCGCCTGTTACTGTTTGACGTTCAGTGTAAATTACTTCAGTTCGATCTTTTCGATTTCACTCATCCAGCCATAGAATGTAGTGATATCCGGAGTAACAGTGTCCATGTTGACACGCTGTGTACTGAAGATAATTGCGTTCTGTCTCTGATATACAGGAATTTCTGTAGCCCAGTCAACGATGATGTCAAGGCAAGCCTTGTACAGAGTCTTTCTGTAAGCCTGGTCGATGGATGCACGTGCATCAAGAATCAGACCGTTGAGTTCAGCATCGTCGATACCATACATGTAGTTGGATCCGCCTGCTGCGTTCTTAGCATCACCGGAGAAGTAGATCTGATACATGTCAGGGTCAACTGTTGCGCCCCAAGCTGCGCACCAGATCGGTACCTGGTTAGCTTCGAGAGCTGTCCAGAGTTCAGAAGAGTTGGAGAGGTCCTTAACGATGAGGTTGATTCCCATTTCAGCAAATGTCTTGCTTGCTTCTGTCAGGAGCATGAATGAAGGGTGATCACCGGAACCGTCAGCAGGGATCCAAGCTTCGTATTCGATTGCGTTGTTAGCGCCTGTGCCCTTGAATCCTTCAGGAGCAGCTGTAACCTTGCCGTCAGCAACTGTGAAGCCAGCAGCTTCCAAGTAGCCGAGAGCTGCAGCCTTAGCAGCTTCCTTCTTAGCATCGTCATCCATATCGGATGTGTAGATGTCGTTGCCGTTTACATCTGTGGAGAAAGCAACCTTGTAGTCAGCGTCTGTCGGCTGAGGAGCTGCCCATGATGTGTTGGAAATCGGATAGTTGATAACAGCAGCACGGTCGAGTCCGTAGTAGGAAGCGACTGTGAGTTCACGGTAGAGAGCGAAGATTGTAGCAAGACCCTTACGGAGGTTCTTGGAAGCGTCGCTGCCCTTTTCACCATTGATGTTGACGATGTCAGCATCGATGCCGAGGTAACCATAACCGAGGTTGTCTACTGTATTTGTTGTGATGACATCACCAACGATATCGTCATTGCCGTTAGCTTCCTTGATTGCGTTTGCAGCATCTGTGGAGAAGGACGGATCTGTGATATCGATTGTGCCTGTAACAACACCGTTCAGCTTATCTGTATCGGAAACTTCCTGGAAGTTGATGTACTTTGTCTTCGGAGCGCCGAGGTAGTAGCTGTCGTTAGCTTCGAAGTTGACAACTTTGTTCTCGAACTTGATGAACTTGTAAGGTCCAGCGCCCATCGGCTGAGTTGTAACGGAACGGACATGGCTCAGATCGCCCTTGTCGAAACCGAACTTGTTGTTGTCATAGTCATACTTGTCCTTTTCACCATAGTAGTGCAGCGGAGCGATGGAAACGCCGAGCTGGTAAATAGCTGTAGCGTCAACCTTTGTTGTATGAACTGTCATGGAGAAGTCGCCTGTCTTCTTGATACCGGAGATGTTCATAACCGGATCGGAAACAGTGATCATGTTCAGGCTGTAGTCTTCGAGGCCCGGGAACAGATCTTCAACTGTGGAGCCAGCAGCTTCTGTGCCGATCATGCCGGCAACGTCAGAGCCGTATGCTTCTTCGAGAGCCTTCTGGAAAGCTTCGATTGTGTTGTCTTCAATTTCGAATCCCCAGTTGCCAGCAGCACCCTGGATGTCGCCTTCTTCGTTTAATCCGTTGTCTACGCAGTAAGCAACGATTTCTTCAGCAAGACCCTTTGTAGCTGCATCATACTTTGTCCAGAAGTCTGTCTGCTGTGCTTCCTCCCAAAGATCGAAGTTTGTGTTGTCACGTCCAGCTTCGAAGAGCAGGTCGATCAGGGAAGCCATATCGGAACGGTATGCATCCATACCTTCGATCGGTGCGGAGAACAGAGAGGAGCTTCCGTCATAGGACGGGTCGCAGAGTACATACATGGAGAAGATTACGTCATCGATTGTCACAGGCTCGCCATCAGAGAATGTGAGGTCTTCACGAAGAGTGATGTTGTAATCTACTGTTCCGTCATCGTTTTCCTTGATTTCGATGTCGGACGGTCCGTAGTAAGTATAATCTGTGCCATTGTAGTTTCTTGTTTCACCCTTGATACCATTCAGAACAGGTGCGCCGACACGGTCGCTGTTGAACAGACCGATCTGTGTCATTGCATAGACATCCTGGTCATAAGCTGTTTCTGAGAAGAACGGTGAGAACTTGCTGTTGAACGGTGAGTATCCGACTACGAGAGGTGTATCGGAGCTGCCTGCTGCGTCGCCGCCGTCAGTCTGGCCTTCGCCGGACGGCTGTGTGTTGCTGCAGCCTGCGAGCATCGCTACTGAGAGAACACCTGCGAGGAATCTGGATACATTCTTTTTTCCAAAACTCATTTTCTTTTCCCTCCGAAAAATAAATACGCCGACAATAACAGAAGCGATGGCTATGTACTGATCCTGTATTTGCAGTACGCACAACTGTCCTGCCGAAAGTACTTATGAAAGAATTTTATCTTTATTACATGTCAGTGTCAATTATTCGGGAATTTGAAATGCGGTTTCATTTACATTTGCAACCATATTAATGTAAGTTTTTTCACGAATTTTTCATTTTTTCAAATTTCATAGCCTGCTGCTGACGGTTGAAACCGGAAACCGTACCGAAAATAAGGGCCTGAACGGCAATGAAAAGAAGGCTGAAACCGATCCGTTCCAGAGAGTGGTTCATGAACCAGTTAAAGAGAAGATGAACGATCTCCCCTACCATGCACATTGCGGATGTGACAAACAGCAGGAAGAATCTTCCCTGAATGTGCTCAAAGGTCTTCTTATATATATACTCGCGGATATTGCCGTCCTGCATTGTCAGCTTCAGTGCTTCATAGATCAGCAATGCGGAAAGTGTCAGTTCTGCCGCATAGGGAAGAATGACATAGAACGTATTCATCATTCCCGATGAAGGAATCAGTCCGGCAATGACTGCCAGCACTGCCAGCATTGCGCAGAGAACGCGCATATTCTTCTGTGCCTCAGGCCAATCGCCCTGATAGCTGTAGATTGTTCCTTTATAGACATATCCGCCGTCATCCTGCAGCTGGAAATCATTCAGATAGGCGCGTCTGTTCTTTTTCGGTTTTTTCTGTTTTTCTTCTTTTCTGACTTCTGTTTCTTTTTCACTCATGTGGCTACCTGTTTCTGTATTGACCTATTATATATGGAAAACCCGCATCGTGTGCGGGTTTGTCCTTATTCAATTCCTTCCAGATTATAGTTTTTCAGGTAAGCTTCCGCTTTTGCGCAGACCTTCTGAAGGGTTTCTTCTTCAAACGGACTTGCAATTCCTGCTTCCTTCAGCATTTCGGTAAATGTCTTTGAGCCGCCCATGGAAGTATAGTTCATATAAACTGCCCATGCATGTTCCGGATCATCCTGAATCATAGCCCAGAATTCCAGGGCAACAGTCTGTGCCAGACAGTAATCAATATAATAAAACGGTCTGGAATAGATATGATGCTGACGCTGCCAGCCCTCTCCTTCACTGTAGAAAGGAATGTCCCCATCCAGCTTCATCCATGGCTGATAGATGCCGAGCAGCTTCTTCCATACGCCATGGCGTTCTGCCGGGCTCATTTCCGGATGGGCATAGACTTCATGCTGGAAATGATCGACCATGGTTCCGTAAGGGATAAATGTCAAAGCTGAAGAAAGGTGTGAATAAAGGAACTTGCGGGCATCGTCATGGAAGAAATCATCCGCCCATTGTTCGGCAAAGAATTCCATCGACATGGAATGCACTTCAGCTGCTTCCATGGTCGGAACAATATAGGAAGCCGGAATCCGTTTCCGGTTGAGCCAGCCTTCGAAGGCATGGCCTGCTTCATGGGTCACAACTTCCACATCATGCTGGGTGCCGTTGAAATTCGCGAAGATAAAGGGAACTTCATAATCAAGGATGCTGGTGCAGTATCCGCCTCCCCTTTTGCCTTCTGTGGAAAGCACATCCAGAAGTTCTCCGTCCAGCATGGTATTGAAGAATTCGCTGGTTTCCTTTGAAAGTTCATCATAGAATTTCTTTCCTGCTTTCAGAATGTCATCCGCTGTTCCGTAAGGTTTCGGATTGCCGCTTCTGAATTCGAGCTGGTTATCCGCATAACTCATCGGATAAGTTTTGTTCAGACGCTGCGACTGTCTGACATAAACTTCAGAAGCCACAGGAACCAGGTATTCCGCCACTGCCCTGCGGAATTTTTCAACATCTTCCTTTGTATAGCAGTTTCTGCCCATGCGCAGATAGCCGAGCTCGGTATATCCGTCATAGCCGAGTTTCTTTCCCATCTCATCGCGCAGGTGAACCAGTCTGTCATAGATGTCATCGAGCTGTTCCTGATGATCCTTGTACCACTGTCCTTCCGCTTTCCATGCGGCAAGTCTTCTTGTGTCATCAGGATCATTTTTAAACGGTGTCATCTGGGAGAGTGTATATTTCTTTCCTTCAAAAGGCACCTGGGCAGATGCGAGCAGGTCCTGGTATTGGGATGTAAGCATGTTTTCTTCCTGCATCATCGGAACAATTTCCGGCGAGAAGCTTTTCAGTTCCATCTCCGCATTGACAAACATGAGAGTTCCGAATTCTTTTTCAAATTCAGGGCGGAACTGGCTTTCCAGCAATGCCTCTGTAAAATGCATCAGTGATTCCTGAAGTCCCGGCATCGATTCATTCCAGAACTTTGATTCCGCATCATAGTATTCATCTTTTGTATTGATGTCATGACGGATCCTTGCAATGGTATTCATGGTTATGACATGTCTGAATGATTTATCTTTTTCCAGGAATACCTTACGGGCGGTTTCATAGGAATCTGCTTCGCGCAGCTGCTCCGTCAGAGATGTGAGCTTTGCCTTCGCCTTACTCAGGTCCGGCCGTTCATATTTCATTTCCGAAAACTTGATCATATTGTTTCAACCTCTTCGGCCCATATCTTATCACTGCAGAGTGACAGAATCACGCAGGTTGATTTCCGCTTTTCCTTTTCCGCTTTTGTGGTATACTTCTTATGCAATGGAGAATTACCCAAGAGGCTGAAGGGGGCGGTTTCGAAAACCGCTAGACGTGAAAGCGTGCGGGGGTTCAAATCCCTCATTCTCCGCCATGATGAAAAAGTGTCCGCAGCGGGCACTTTTTCTTATTCAGGCTTCTGTTATGAGAAAATATGTCCGGCGTTCTTTTCATCTCCTCACACGTTTTCTGCAGCAGTACAGATATACTTCTTCGAGTGTGATTCTCTGTTCTGCTTTATGAAATCCATCAGGACATTCAGGTCCGACCGTCCGCAGCAGCAATCCGTGTTCCGTCTGGATCACTTCCGAATTCGGATAGTTTTCATAAAGCGAAGCTGCTTTCGAATCTGAACAGTTTCTTTCGTAGACAAAAGGCGTAACAAACCGTATCAGTGCTTCAGGCGTCCCTGCTGCGGCAATCTTCCCTTTTCTCATAACCAGCACTTCCTTTGCGATGCATTCGAGATCTGTCACAATATGGGTGGCGATCAGCACGATTCTGCCTGCTGATACTGAAGAAATGATATTGCGGATATGGATGCGCTCCAGCGGGTCCACACCGGCAGTCGGTTCATCCAGAATCAGCAGCTGTGCATCTGATAATAACGCCTGCGCCAGCATAACTCTCTGGCGCATTCCGCCGGAAAGTGCCTTCATCTTTTTTGAAGAAAAATCCGAAAAATCCAGCTGCACCGCCAGTTCTTCAAATCTTCTGCGGATTTCATTGTGTTTCATATCCTTCAGAGTTCCCGCATAAAAGAGAAACTCTTTCACTGTCATTTCAGGATAATAACTCTGGACCTGCGGCATATATCCGATTTTTCTTCTGTATTCGCTGCCCTGTTCCAGAATATCAGAACCATTAGCCAGAATATCCCCGCTGTCTCTCTTCAATGTATCTGTTATCAAACCAAACAGCGTGCTTTTTCCGGCGCCGTTGTTCCCCAGTATTCCATATATGCCGGGATGGAAAGTAAAGCTGAAGTCCTTCAGGGCGTGTTTGCTGCCGTAGTATTTATTCAGACCGTTTATTTCGAGAATCATATTTTTTCATTCCTTTTCATGTAATACGAGCAGCAATACAGAATCACAGATATCAGAATCATCACAGTAAATGAAATCAGCGGATGAGCAATGACAATATTTCCCATGGTAACTGTTCCGGGGCAGATTCCGCGAAGTCCGGAAACAATCCCTGTTAAAGCTGATAATGGTACTGCAGCTGCAATATTGAAAGACGCGGCTGCTATATAGCTTTTCATATAAGTATCCAGAAAAAGCAGTGTCTCTGAAAGGATCATCAGTCCGAGCAGTCTGTAAAGAAGGATTGACAAAAAGTATTCATAAACAGGTATGTCCCGACCGATTGCTTCATAGCTCATACAGGATACTGAAAGATCATCCGGAACTTTTTTCAGAAGAATCAGATCTCTGACTGCCTGAATCACGAAGATCAGGAATACCATACAAAGCAGGATTTTCTGCTTGCTGCGAAACAGCTTTATCCTTCCCGAAACAGCAGTCATGTGAATGCTGCGCAGACTGTTTTCGGTTATTGTGAAGCATGGCGTCAGCAATGCGGCCGCGGTCAGTACCAGAAGAAGTGAAAGAATTCTGTATCGATTGCCGCTGTCACCGAACAGATACTCAATATCTGTTTCATCTGTCAGAACCACCGGATCCCCGGCTTCACACAGCAGCAGTTCTTCATATCTGGCCTGAAGCCTTACAGCTGCATTCAGATAATATATATCTTCCGTTTCAGGATATGCGGATGTCCTGATTCTTTCCTCATAGTATTCTCTTTCCAGACTGATCTTATTCAGAACACTTTCATTTACAGGTCCGCTGTATTTATCCGTAAGCTCCTTCAGATAAGAATTGCGGGGTACCTCATAAGGCCTGATCATTGCCAGCAAAGCAATCAGAAGCAGCGGAATCATCAGGCCCTTTTCATATATTCCTACTTTCTTCATCTCATAAAACGGCAATGAATGGATCGCACTGTTCTTTTCCCTGAACCGCCGAAAGGCTGCTGTCAGCTTCAAAGAACGCTTTTTCCTGATCATCTGCGGTCTCTTATGAATCCGGATATACATCAGGATCAATATGCCGGTCAGAATTACTGCTGATAATAAAACCGGCAGGGAAACGGGATACGAAAGGACATTGATATTCTGATAGCGGTTTACAAATGTCCAGAATGACGTTAGCGAAAACAGATTTACAGCAGACAGATAATAATATTTGTCATGAATGCCATATCTGTCAGAAAGCAGATACTCTGCAAATATAATCACAGCAATCAGTGACGCACCGGTGATTGGTTTTTCAAAAAAGAGACAGGGCAGCCAGAAACAGACATCCGCAGAAAAAGCAGGCAAACAGCTCATATGCAGCTGATATCATGAGATATGTACCGGTTTTTACGGGCAGTGTAAACTGTTCAAAACATGCATAATTCTGTACATATATGTTCATATCCATTTTCTCAGCAAACAGAAAAGAACTGAAAAAAACCGGAAACAGCCGCAGGCAGAGTACGGAAACAGCAGAAACAGTAAACAGAGCGAATAACTGGATCAGATGGAATTTCATCCTTCCCCCCGGAAAGGAGTCAATCAGGATGCTCAGATCTCTTTCATCAGATTCCTTAATGATGCATAATGCCACAAGAATACTCAGAAGTACAAAAACATCCGAAATCCTGTACGTACGCAGAAACCGGAACATAAGATCGGAATGAGGAGAAATGCGTATTGTTTCGCATCTTGCGTAATCAGTGACGGTTTTTTCAATATTCCTGAAGACAAAGGAGTGCGGATCTGAAAAGGTGGAACTGTTCTTCAGTTTCTCCGCATTCTCACGGATCGCTTCCATTCTGTCAGAATAACCGCTGTAATATGGATATACTTCAAGCCAGTATGAAACTGCATACTGTTCCGCATCAGCAGTTAATGAAAGCTTTCCCGATTGAAGATCATTCAGAATCTCTTCGAAATTTTCGTATTTTGCTTTGTATCTCTGGATGTTTTCTTCCTGATCCATATTCATTGAAATCAGAAAAGCAGCTGCCTGCCTTGCATTCAGAGCTTCATTTTCCTGATTCAGTATTTCCATTGCCTTCTCATACGGAAGGCCCACGATTCTGTCCCGTAGGTGCTCAACGGCATCTGAAGCTTCTGCCGGAAGACAATTCAAATCAGTCTTCACAGATTTCGTATACAGAAAACAATCAGTCAGTACAAGCAGAAGCAGAATTGCGATCCATTTCCTGTTAAAGACAATTCTGAAGTATTCATTCATTTTATTATTCAGAAATCAAATGAATTTCTGCCTTTCCTCTGCGTATATCATCTCTGTATATATAGAAATACGGAAATTCAAAAGAACTGTCTGTATTCGCAAAAACAATTCTGTCCTTTTCCGACCAGAGATAGCTAGGCCTGAATCCAAGCTCGGGCACAGTGAAGTTCATCAGCAGATTTCCCTTCCTGTCAAAAATCTTCAGACCGCGCTCATCCATGGGGACTGATGAAGTCTCATCTATATATTTTGAAGTATTTACAAGATAAAAGAACTCATCATCTGCAAATGTCTGAGAACAATCAATTCCAGCCTGCAGAGAAGCAATTTTTTCCGGCTCCTGTTCATCGAACCCTTTTGCATAAAACCGTCTTCCTGTTTCGTCCATATAAACTGATCATCTGCAACTGCGATATCCGATGCGCCTAAAAGATCCCGGTCATCAGTTACATCGGCATATTTTCCGTCTGACATCCTGTATGCCTCCAGTCCGAGTTTTCCACCCTCAATTACATAAGCCGCGAAAAACCAGCCGTCATGAAAAAAGACAGATTTATAATCACGATCTTCATTCCTGTCAAAAATACGTTTCCATTCACCGGAGTCTTCGCTGATATCCCGAATCAGAATACTGCCTCTGCCGTCATTCAATTGCTTTGTAGTCACCACTGCAGAAACATAAGGGTCAACAAAATCCTCTCTGATTGCAACATTCTCCTGATATGGGAAAGCGAACAGTTTTTCCCTTTCCGTTCCCTGGTATGTCATACGGTAAAAGCCATATGACTCATTTTCCATGGCAGTATAGTACAGATAATCCTGTGACCCGAATATCATAGTTCTCATACTCCCGTTAATATAGGAAGAACAATCCTCATCTCTGTGACTGCAGGTTGGATCATAACAAAGATAATCCGGTTCCTTCAGGGGATCAAAATCCGTATAAAATAAACGGGACATATCCGATATCACAGCATTATGATCTGTCAGCGCCACAAAGTTTGTATGAAGATACTGATTATACTGTGCATGACTGCCGGTATTCTCTTTTTTTGTATCTGAACACCCCAGCAGCATAACTATGCAGAATATAAATGATAATTGTTTTTTCATATACACCTCTTCATCAGCTTCTGTAAATCCGATACTTTGATTGTGCTTGTGTTTTATCTGTTTTACCTTTTTTTGAAAACAACGGTCATTTGCACTGCGTTGGTGAAAAACGAATACTAGCGTATAATAAATTCGTTCTGGAAAGGGAACATTTAGGAAGTTTTCAGGAATGAATTAACGCTAGGGCTTGGCGGTCCGTTAGTTCATTCCTGAAAGCTCCGACCGCCAACTATGAAGAATAATTTTGATGAAGCTTCCGCATGGGGAGACTCTTTAAAGTATCTCCGATGGGATAGTTTTGAAGAGGACTCTCTATCACGGCAGATGATCAGTGTGACTGTGCATGAATGGTATGAGGCCAAGCACAGATCGATGTCACTCGATGAGGTGAAACTGATTAATTCAATTGAAGTGACATCTTGCCGGTGCTGTGGATCTGTAAAGATCATTTCGTACTGCAAATACAGAAATGGAATCAAAAGATATTTCTGTAATGATTGTCACAGTTCCTGTTCTGCTTTGACAGGAACAATATTTGAAGATCGCAAGATTCCTATCTCTGAATGGGTTGAGTACCTGGTTCATCTCTTTGAGTTTCACTCCATTACCACCAGTGCCAGAGACAACAGAAATGCGTATTCTACTGGAAAATTCTGGCTTTTAAAGGTGTTTGCAGTATTGCAGGACTTCCAAAAGGACATCATTCTTGAAGGTAAGATATATCTGGATGAGACGTTCTTTTCGGTAATCAAATCCAAGAAAGAACTGAAGGAAAATGGAAACGAATACCGAGGTATCTCCAGAAATAAGCTATGCGTTGGCACTGCATGTGATGAAGCAGGACATGTGCTTTTAATTGCTGAAAACACATCTAAACCGTCAATGAAAAGTACATGGAACACATTTGGTTCACACATCAAACCCGGTTCACATTTGATACATGACAGTGAAAAATCACATAGCATTCTCATTGAAAAGCTGAATCTGACACATGAGCAGTACGATTCACTCGAACTGAAACGATTAGCAGATGATGATAATCCTTTAGAACCAATCAATTCTCTTCATGCGCTGGCAAAGCGATTCATGGCAGCACATGGAGGATTTAACAGAGATAATCTTCAGGACTGGATGAACCTGATTGCCTTCCTTTTATCTGCACCAAGAAACAGATATGAGAAGATAGATCTGTTCATCAATATGGCACTAAATTCGACACACGTGGTGAAATATCGCGATGTTATGTCAAAAAACTCGAGTAAATAAGCCAATATTCACCAACGCAGTGCAAATGACCGTTATTTTGAAAAAGTGAGCAAAAATGAAGGTCAGCTCCGATTGGTTTTTGCGGCCGTGCTGATTGACTGAGCCTTTAAGAACCTGCAGAACCGTTCCCCACCTTAAATACAGTCTATACCATACCTGCTGTTTTTTTTTTTTTGAGATATATGGGCTGAAGTACCTCTTTTCCGGGCTGACCCTTCCCCCAAAAAAGAGGTATTTCATCTCATGGGTATTGATATTAACTCTCCTCCTTCATGCATCAGTGCAGGCAAAATGCATGAGCAGACAGCCGCATTGCCTGATACACATACAATCCGGCCGGCATGCATATAAAGTTTTCAGATTGCCGTGAAAGTGTGCGGGGAGGTTAAATCCCTCATTCTCCATCATAAAAACATAACCCGCTGAAGCCGTAATGAAACCGGAGACAGCGGGTTATGCATGGTTCTATTTCTTTTCGATTTCCTGATTGCCCATGTAGTAAGGCACAGTGTGTTCAGGCAGGCCGTCCTTCATCAGAATCTGCGGAGATCCCTGAATCAGCGGCTTCATGTAGTCGATTGCTTCCTGGGTAATGCCGCGGTAATCATCCAGCAGCCATTCCATCGGGAAGTTTCTGACGAAGTTCGCAACAGAATCAGCTTCCAGAGTGAAGTATTCGACATCATACTCTTCGACGTCTGTTCTTCTGCGCAGGGCGATCATCTTTCCGGTGAAGGAAGGATCAGAGCTGTGCATATGGGCACTGAGACCCAGACGGAACGATTCCGTCACATCCGTCAATGACTGTTCTGTGGCATGGCTTCTCTGGGAAGTGGAAAGATTCATGACTTTGCAGCGGGGACATACACCGGAATCAAGAATCATTTTCTCAAGCGCTCTTCCCGCTCCGCCCAGTACTGCATGTCCGAACAGATCGTTGCCGATATCAGCGGCTGCGATATAGGTTCCATCGGCATAATGCGCACCTTCGGAAATCACAACGAAGCATTTCGCTTTTTCTTTGACACAGGCATCAATACGTGCCAGAACTTCTTCCTTGTCAAAAACCGGTTCCGGCATGACAAGAACATCCACGACCCCGCTCAGGCATGCGGAGGCTGCCAGCCATCCGGCATCTCTTCCCATGGTTTCCATGATGAAGACTTCTTTTCTCGAATCGGGATAGACATTGATGTCCTGCCAGCATTGCCACAAAGTTGTCGCAATGAATTTTGCGGCCGAACCGAAACCCGGGGCATGATCGGTTCCCATCAGGTCATTGTCGATGGTCTTCGGACAGCCGATAAAGCGGCGGTTGGAAATGCCGTGTTTTTTTGCATATTCACTGAGAGCGGCAACTGTGTCCATCGAGTCGTTTCCGCCGATGTAGAACATTGTGACAGCGTCGTATTTTTCCATCACTTCAAAGATTTTTTCAAAATCCGCTTTGTGATCTCTCTGCAGCTTGTAGCGGCAGGAACCAAGTGCCGAGGAAGGCGTCTGACGGAGCACCTGGTTTTCATGTTCCGTCATTTTTGTCAGATCAACGAAACGTTCTGAAAGAATGCCTTCAATGCCGTTTAAGCCTCCGTATACATGATCGTAAATCGGATTCAGCTGATTCGCTTTGACAATTCCGGCCAGGGTCGCGTTGATCACCGAACTGGGACCGCCGGATTGAGCAACAATGCAATTTGCCATGTTAAATCTCCTTTTGATTTCAATATGATTGATTTCCTGAAGAATACTGATTAAGCAAATTATAGCAGAAGGCGGACTCAGCCGCCTTCTTTTTCCTTATTCTTCGCTCAGTTCTTCCCACTCATCCATGAGCTTTGCGATATCGGTCTGAAGATTTTCAATCTTCTCTTCCAGTTCATTGAGCTTTTTATAATCTTCGTAATATACAGGATCAAAGCGCAGATTCTGTGCTTCCTCCAGTGCATTTTCCTTATCGGTGATTTCTTTTTCGATATATGCGATCCGTCTTCTTCTGCCTTCCGGTGAAAGGCGCTTTTTCTCTTTTGCCGGTTCTGCCTTCTTCATGACGGAAGAAACTGCAGCAGCCTGCTCCTCCTTTTTGGAATCGGTATATTCCTGGTAGGTGCCGTTAAAGAAGTGAGCACCGGTTTCATCGAGAATCAGCAGTGAAGTTGCCAGCTGGTTGATGAAGTAGCGGTCGTGGGACACAAACAGAATGGATCCTGTGAAATCCTTCAGCGATTCTTCCAGTGCTTCCTTGCCGGGAATATCGAGGTGGTTGGTCGGTTCATCAAGAATCAGAAGATTGGAATGCTTCAGAAGCAGCTTGGCAAGGGAAAGCCTTACCTTTTCCCCTCCTGAAAGCACATCGACTGTCTTGAATACATCATCAGCTGAAAACAGGAACTGTCCGAGTACGGAGCGCACCTGGGTTCTGTCCAGTTCCGGATTTTCATCCCACAGTTCCTCCAGTACGGTTTTTCCGGTGGAGAACTGTGCCAGCTGCTGATCGAAATATCCGACTTCAATCTGATGGCCGTAGAGGAACGATCCGCCAAGCGGCGCGACAAGGCCCATCAGTGTTTTGACAAAGGTGGATTTGCCGGTTCCGTTATCGCCGATGACACCGATTCTGTCTCCCCTGCGCATCGCCATTGTGATCTCACAGAGGACACTGCTGTAGCCGATTTTCAGCTTTTCGGTTTCCAGAACACGGTCGCCGCCTTTGATTGCCGGCGTGAATTTCGCATGGAAGGTTTTCGAATCCGCTTTTTCCAGTTCGATCTTATCCATACGTTCGAGATATTTGATTTTGGACTGCGCGAATGCGGCTTTGTTTTTCTTGTAGCGGAACTTTTCAATCAGGGCCTGCAGACGCTGAATGTCCTTCTGCTGTCTTTCATATGCCTGCTGAATCCGTTCCAGGTCATTTTCCTTCTGAACGGTAAAGGATGAATAGTTTCCTGTATAGCGCTTCATTTTTCCGTATTCCATGTCTACGACGCAATCCGCCACACGGTCCAGGAACATACGGTCATGGGAAACGATGACGACTGCTCTGGGATAGTTTTTCACATAGCCTTCCAGCCATTCAATCGCGCCGAGATCCAGATGGTTGGTCGGTTCGTCCAGCAGCAGGATGTCCGGCTTTGACAGCAGCAGTCTGACAAAAGCGATTCTTGTTTTCTGACCGCCGGAGAATTCGCCGATCTTCTTTTTCAGATCGGAAAGATCGAAGCCGAATTTTGAAAAGACCGTCTTCATTTCCGATTCCCAGTTATAGCCGCCGGCTGCTTCGAATTCCTCCTGCAGTCTTGCGTACTGGTTCAGGATTTTTTCATTCACATCCTGCGCCATCTGCTCTTCCAGCTCATGCATCTGTTTCTGCACGTCGAAAACATGGTCGTAGATGGTCATCAGTTCCTCTTCGACCGTTCTTTCATCATGCTCGAGAACCTTCTGGGCAAGATAGCCGATCACGGTTCCGTTCTGACGGCTGACAGTTCCCCTGTCAAAGTTTTCCTCTCCGCACATGCAGCGCAGAAAAGTGGTCTTGCCGCATCCGTTGCGGCCGACAATCGCGATTTTCTCGGTTCCCCGTATTTCAAAGTTGCAGTCCTCGAATACGGTTTCCGCCCCATAGTATTTCGCTGCTTTGCTTACCTGATACAGCATACGTGGCTCCTTAAAAAACGGGAATGGAGTTTCAGAGAATTCCATTCCCTCTGTCTGTATATTGATTAATGGATCAGAACAGCAGATTTCTCGGTGTTCTTGCGAACGGAATGACGTCACGGATATTTTCCATACCTGTGACATACATGACAAGTCTTTCAAATCCAAGACCGAATCCGGCATGCTGGCAGCCGCCGTATCTTCTCAGATCCAGATACCACTCGAGTGTATCCTTGTTCATGCCGAGTTTTTCCATCTTGGCTTCCAGAACATCGAGTCTCTCTTCTCTCTGGCTTCCGCCGACCAGTTCGCCGACTCCCGGCACCAGCAGGTCGCAGGCTGCGACTGTCTTGCCGTCGTCATTCTTTCTCATATAGAACGCTTTGATTTCTTCCGGATAGTTGATCAGGAATGTCGGGCCCTTGACAACCTTTTCGGTAATATAGCGTTCATGTTCGGTATTGAGGTCCATGCCCCAGTAGATGTTGCTGTTTTCGAATTTGACATCCGCCTGCTTGAGAATCTCAATTGCTTCGGTATAAGGCATTCTGCGGAATTCGCTCTTTCTGACAAGTTCAAGACGTTCCAGCAGTGTTGTATCAATGCGCTCGTTGAAGAATTTCATTTCTTCAGGGCATGTTTCAAGAACATAATCAATGCAGTATTTGATCATGTCTTCAATGACATCCATGTCATAATCCAGATCCGCAAAAGCCATTTCCGGCTCAATCATCCAGAACTCAGCCGCATGGGTTGTGGTGTTGGAGTTTTCAGCACGGAATGTCGGACCGAATGTATAGACATCTCTGAACGCGAGCGCGAAAGCTTCCGCCTGCAGCTGACCGGAAACGGTCAGAGAAGCGTGCTTGCCGAAGAAGTCTTCATCATACTTCGCGTCGTCTCTGGTTGTGACTGTAAATGTTTCGCCTGCGCCTTCAGCGTCATTGCCTGTGATGATCGGTGTGTTGACATAGACGAAGCCCTGTTCCTGGAAGAACTGGTGAATCGCCATTGCCAGACAGGATCTGACACGGAATACTGCTGAGAATGTATTTGTGCGGGGACGCAGATGTCCTACTTCACGCAGATATTCGAAGGAATGTCTCTTCTTCTGCATCGGATATGTGCTGTCGCAGGCTCCTTCCAGATTGATTTCGGATGCCTGGATTTCAAACGGCTGCTTCGCATCCGGTGTAGGTACATATTTTCCAATGACAGAAATTGCTGTACCGGTCAGATACTTGCTGACTTTGTCATAGTCCGCAAGGGAATCCGCCGAGTAAACAATCTGTACATTCTGGAAATAAGTTCCGTCATTCAGCGCGATAAAGGAAACGTTCTTTCCTGCACGGTTGGTACGGACCCAGCCCTGCAGCTGTACCAGATCAAGCTGGTCTTTTTCAAATTCAGTTCCTTCTCTTGTCAGTGCGTAAAGCTCACGGACACTCATTTCTGTTGGCATAATTCTATTCTCCTTCTACTTCCTGATTGCGTTTGTTTCAAACACAAGTTCCTGGATGCTGGAAACAACATCCACGCTTTTTACATAAATTCCCTGCGGTACAGAGAAATGTTCCATTGCGAAGCTTACAAATCCGCGGATTCCGTTTTCGATCAGATAATCGACCGTATTCTGCACATCCTGCGAGATACACAGAATCGCAATTCTGCATCCGGACGGGATACGCTCCGGCAGTTCGCTCAGCGCATAGACCGGCACAGGTGCCCCTGTCACCTTTTCGGGTGCCAGATCAAACGCGCATACAATTTCTCCGACAACATGATTCCAGTTATTGTAATTCATCAGAGCCTTGCCGAGATTGCCGGCTCCGATCAGGATGATCTTTTCATCGAAATTCACTCCGAGATGATCGGAAAAAATTTCGATCAGGTCATCCACATTGTATCCGTACCCCTGCTTTCCGAGGTTTCCGAGAAAACTGAAGTCCCGGCGGATCGTTGTTGATTCAATTGACACATAGTCTGCCAGTTCCCGCGACATAATCCGCGTGACGCCGTCAGACCTGAGTTTACGAAGCGCTTTGAGATAAACGGGATATCTCTGTAAAGTTGCTTTGGGTACTTTTCTTTCCGTCATAATGATCACCAAAACAATCTTACAACAAAACCGACTTTGTGAAAATATCGAAAAATGAACAATCCAGTATGACTGCTCAATATTCTTCGCCCGGCATCAGCATTCCCGGATCAGCTGAAAGATCGAGACCTGCTTTTTCGCCATGCATGTAAGCGACATATCCGGCAGCGCCGATCATTGCCGCATTATCCGTGCAGCAGTAAAGCGGCGGGATCACAAGCTTTGTTTCGGGGATCTTCTTCATTTCTTCTTCCATCAATACCCGCAGTCTGGAATTTGCCGCAACGCCGCCGGCAAGAACCAGCATCTTCGGTCTGTATTCCTTTACAGCCGCAAGTGTCTTTTTCACCATTGACTGCAGCGCGGTTTCCTGGAAGCAGTATGCCGCATCGGCGATATTGATCTGTTCGCCTTTCTTTTCTTCTCTCTGGATCATCTGCAGCACCGCTGTTTTTAATCCGGAGAATGAGAAATCATAGGGATTGGCTGTTTTCGGGGTCGGCAGTGTGTAGTGCTCTTTGCCTTCCTTTGCGATCTTATCGATTTTCGGTCCGCCGGGATAGCCGAGTCCGAGAACTCTCGCGACCTTGTCATAGGCTTCGCCGATTGCGTCATCGCCGGTTGTGCCGATCTCTTCAAAGGACCATTCATCCTCCATCATGATCAGCTGTGTATGACCGCCGGAGATGACCAGGGCCATGAGCGGGAATTCCAGCTCGCTCACAAACCGGTTGGCATAGATATGGCCGGTCATATGATTGACCGGAACCAGCGGCTTACCATACGCCCAGGCAATCGTCTTTGCGGCCTGCACGCCGACATGCAGCGAACCGATCAGACCCGGCCCCTGTGTAACCGCGACAGCGTCGATGTCATCCATTGTCACTTCCGCCTTTGTCAAAGCTTCAGCGACAACAGCAGAAATATTTTCGACATGAATACGGCTTGCGACTTCCGGCACAACCCCTCCGTAAAGGGTATGCACATTAATCTGGGATGAAACAATATTGGAAAGAATATCCTTTCCATCGCGCACAACGGCGCACGCTGTTTCATCGCAGCTTGATTCAATAGCTAATATCAGAGTCATCCAAAAGACCTCCCAGCGGTTTGATCATCAGATCCGCATCCTCGCCGTCCTCATAATAATTCCGGCGGACAGCGGCTTTGATGAAACCGTATTTTTCATACAGCGCAATCGCGCGCTGATTGGAAACGCGTACTTCCAGGCTCAGGTTTTCACAGCCGCTCTTTACCGCATAGTCAATGCAGTATTCCATGAGCCGGCTGCCGATTCCCCTGCCCCATGCATTTCTGAGTACCGCAATATTGGCAAGCTGTGCCTGCTCATAGGTAATCCATACATCGGCATAGCCGAGAACCGTACCGTTTTCTTCATATACAACCAGTCTGCTGAACGGGTTGCTTTCCATTTCATAGATGAATTCTTCTTCCGGCCAGGGCGAAGAGGCGAATAAATCCGCTTCCGCTTCATTGACGGCAGGAAGATCATCTCTTGTCATTTCCCGGATCATTTCTTTACCAGATAGGCTTCGCTCGGTTTGAGATATTCCGGTACAACCAGATGTACATTTTCAGCCTTTTTCCATTCATCTTTCAGAAGCAGGAAGTTTTCCGCAATATCCTTCCAGCAGTCTTCCTTTCCGATCAGATGTCCGTCGCCGATGATTTTCTCATCCTGAACCAGCGCCTTGATTTCCGCATTGTCCAGAACACTGTCTTCCGTCAAAGCTTTTCCATCGCAATAGCGGCCTGTATAGGCTCTGCCTCCCCTTGCGTCCACAAGCACGCGGCAATCATCTTTGCCGGCATAAAGCTTCAGGGTGCCGATTGTATAGAGCGGACGTTCCTTCAGGGCGCAGAATACTTTTGCGACGGTCATCGCGATTCTGACACCGGTGTAGCTGCCCGGTCCTTCGGATATTACAATCTGATCGATCTCATCCGGTGTGATACCTGCTGTTTCGCACATCGCGTTCAGTTCCGGAAAGATTTCTTCCGACTGACGCTTCCAGCACTGCTTCTGCACTTTCGCGATGATCTGATCATCTTTGATCAGCGCAAGAGCCAGGAACACATGGCTCGTATCCATACAGAGTGTTGTCATAGTATTGCCTCCAGGAGTTTTTCATAGCGTTCTCCGACCGCTTCAAACTCAAACTCTCTTTGATCCTCGTCCTTCAGGCGGATGGAGACGGAAAGATATTCATCCGGGATGAGTTCCGGAATAAACTGCGACCATTCGATTACAGTCAGTCCGTCATCTTCCATCAGTTCTTCAAAACCAAGATCCTGCGTAACGCCTTCAAGACGGTATGCGTCGATATGATACAGGGGCATCCTTCCCCTGTAGATTTTCAGTATTGTAAAGGTGGGACTGGTCACATTTCTTTTTACACCGAGTCCTTTCGCAATTCCCTGCGTCAGTGTTGTCTTTCCGGCACCGAGATCCCCCGATAAAAGAAGGACCATATTGCCTTCGGCGGCTTTTCCGATTCTTTCGCCGAGCTGATGCGTCTGTTCAACACTTTCCGTATATGCTGTACTCTTTTTCATATGCACCTCACGCCACGCTATTATAGTACGAATTGTTTTTTTGTTGAATACGGATTCTCAGACAGAAAAACAGCCTCTGCAGGCCATATTCTGCAGAAGCTGTTTCTGAGTGTTTCTTATTTTCCGAACTGCGGATCGTTGTTTCCGGAATAGGAAGCGAACATTTCAATCATGTTGATCGGATCGTTGAAGTCAGCGAGCCAGCCTTCACGAGCGAAGTCATAGTTGCCGTTCTTACGGTCTGTCAGGAATACGTTCCAGTCTTCCTGCTTGATTTCCATGTTGATGCCTACTTCGGAGAAGTCCTGCTGCATGGATTCAGCTGCAGCGACATGTCCGGAGGACTCATTTGTCAGGTATGTGATGTTGATCGGTGTATCTGCAGAGAGCTTGCCGTCTTCACCGAATGTGAAGCCTGCGTATTCAAGAAGCTTGCGTGCTTCTTCAACAGCTGTATCTGTTACTTCTGCAGGATAGTATCCATCGGATCCATCCGGATACTTCCAGCCGGAAGCATCTTTGAATGTTCCGCCGTTGCCGTCAGCCATACCTGCAGGCAGGTAGGAAGTAGCGACCAGCTGGCCTGTCTGGCCTACTGTGTCAACGATGTACTGACGGTCGATGAGCAGGGAGAATGCCTTTCTCATAGCGATTGCCTGATCAACTGTCTTGCCTTCGAAAATCGGGCTGTTGACGTTGAAGCATGCATAGTATGTGCCGAGGTTGTCGATGACATGGAATTCCGGAGTGTCCTTGACGGAAGCGATTTCGTTTGTCGGAACGGAGTCAGCGAAGTCGAGGTCGCCTGCCTGGAATGCAGCGAAGATTGCTGTGTCATCAGCAGAAAGCATGAAGTTGATTGTCTCTACAGTAACTTCATCAGCTCTGTAGTAGTTCGGGTTCTTCTTGAAGACCATGGATTCGCCATGTGTCCAGGAATCCAGAGTGTAAGCACCGTTGGAAACGAAGCCTGCTTCTGTAGCCCATGCGCCAGGGTTATCTGCGAAGCCTTCAGCGCCTTCAACAACATCCTTCTTAACCGGGAAGAATGCCGGGAATGCCATGAGGTCGAGGAAGTATGCACACGGTGCAACCAGCTCAACTGTCATTGTCAGATCGTCAACAACTTCGATCTTCAGAGCGCCTTCGCTGTAGCCGGCGATCGGAGCATACATGTATTCGTAGTCAGCTCCTGTTGCAGGATCAACTGCACGGTTCCATGCATAAGCGAAGTCATTCATTGTCAGAGCGGAGCCGTCGGACCACTTCAGACCGTCCTGCAGATGGAATGTATATGTCAGACCGTCTTCAGAAACTTCATAAGGATTTTCATGATCCAGGCTGTCCGGTGTCAGCTGTCCGTTCTTGTCATATGTGTAGAGACCGGAGAACAGGTTGACATCAAGGCAAGCGCCGTCAACGGATGTATTCAGAGCCGGGTCAATCTTATCCGGTTCGGAAGCGAGGTTGACCTTCAGTGTGTCACGCGGTGTTGTCGCGAACATGAAGAACTTGTTGCCGAAGACGTTGGAGTAGATTCCGTCTACGTCTGTCTTCTGCATGAAAGTATCGTTGTAGTAATACAGAGGAATGACAGCTGCTGTTCCCATCAGAATGTCTTCAGCCTGGTGCATGAGTGATACACGCTCATCCATATCGAGAGTTGTTCTGATCTGATCAACGAGCTCATCATACTTTGCCCAGTCAGGCGCAGCTGCGTTTGTGGAGGAAGCAGTATATGTTACTCCTTCCGGTGTGGGGTAAAGTGTTGATTCAAACGCTTCACCTTCGGTGTTTCCGCCGTCTGTGTCGGTACTGCCGCTCGGTGTGCTGGAAGAGCATCCGGCGAGCAGAGCGAGAGCCAGGGCAGAAGCCATGAACTTTTTCATACTCATTTCTTTCCCTCCTTATGAGTTGAAACCTTTATCGATTCCAGCAGGCAACCATATGGCCGTTGCCTCTGTCCGTCAAAGCCGGGCATTCCTTTGCGCACTGTTCTGTCGCATAGCGGCAGCGGGTGCGGAACGCACAGCCTGAAGGCATGTTAAGCGGGCTCGGTACATCGCCCTCAAGAATAATTCTCTGCGAAGCCTTTGCGGTTTTGGGATCGGGTACCGGAACCGCGGAAAGCAGCGAGAGAGTATACGGATGAATCGGATTTTCGTTCAGTTCATCGGCGTCGGCCATTTCGACCATACGTCCAAGATACATAACGGCAATCCGGTCGGAGATATGATGAACGACAAGAAGGTCGTGGGCGATAAACAGATATGCCACGCCGAGCTTTTCCTGCAGTTCCTCAAACATATTGATGACCTGTGCCTGAATCGAAACGTCGAGAGCTGACACAGCTTCATCGCAGACAATGAATTTCGGGTTGACCGCGAGCGCTCTGGCAATGCCGATGCGCTGGCGCTGTCCGCCGGAGAATTCATGAACATATCTGGTGGCGTGTTCGGCATTGAGTCCGACAAGATTCATCAGCTCAATGACCTTCTGATGGCGCTCTTCCTTTGTGGAATAGAGCTTATGCACATCCAGAGGCTCACCGATAATATCCTCAACCGTCATACGCGGATCGAGGGAGGAATACGGATCCTGGAACACCATCTGCATGTCCTTGCGGAATTCCCCGATGTTCTTTTCCGTCACCTGTTTTCCTTCGAAATAGATTTCCCCGCCTGTCGGCTTGTAAAGATGAAGCAGCGTACGTCCGACGGTTGTCTTTCCGCATCCGGATTCACCGACAAGACCGAGTGTCTCGCCGGGTCTGATCGCGAAGCTGACATCGTCGACCGCCTTGAGCGGAACTGTCTTCATGAAGCCTGTTCTGACCGGGAAGTACTGCTTGAGGTTCTTTACCTCAACCAGGTATTCGCTTTTATTTGCTTCACTCATGCGGCAGCCTCCTCATCCACGATGTAGTTGTTGTCACGGACATTGATCCAGCATGAAGCCAGATGGCCGTCCGGCATTCTCAGTTCCGGAGGTACCTGTTCCAGGCAGATCTTCATCGCCTTGGAACATCTTGCGCAGAATGCGCATCCTTTCGGAAGATTGAGAAGATTGATCGGAGATCCTTCAATCGGAATCAGCTTTTCCTTCATGTTGTCGACATTCGGGATGGATTTCAGAAGTCCCTTTGTATATTCATGGCAGGGATTGTAGAAGATGTCTTCAGCGGTTCCGCGTTCGCAGATTCTTCCGCCGTACATGACAACGATTTCATCCGCCATCTGGGCAATGACGCCGAGGTCATGCGTGACGATGATAATCGCCATGTGATATTTCTTCTGCAGTTCCTGCATCAGTTCAAGGATCTGCGCCTG
Organism: uncultured Erysipelotrichaceae bacterium; assembly: GCA_947167125.1. Classification (GTDB taxonomy): domain Bacteria; phylum Bacillota_I; class Bacilli_A; order Erysipelotrichales; family Erysipelotrichaceae; genus Bulleidia. Next base: position 14,754 of record CAMVGT010000005.1, on the reverse strand, counting down.
AATCGTAACGTCAAGAGCTGTTGTCGGTTCGTCCGCGATCAGGATCGAGGGCTTGGAAACAAGCGCCATCGCAATCATGACACGCTGTCTCATACCGCCGGAAAGCTCATGAGGATACTGCCTGAAACGTCTTTCAGCGTCGTTGATTCCGACCTGCTTCAGCATTTCAATCGCTTCGGCTTTCGCCTCTTCGCGGCCTACCTGCTGGTGCAGGGTGATCGCTTCGACAATCTGGTTGCCTACGGTGTAGACGGGATTGAGCGATGTCATCGGGTCCTGGAAGATGATGGAAATCTTGTTGCCGCGGAAATCCGCCATCTGCTTTTCGCTGTATTTGGAAATATCTTCCCCGTTAAACAGGATCTTTCCCTGTGTGACGTGACCGTTGGATTCAAGAATCCGCATAATCGAATATGCTGTAACGGATTTTCCGGATCCGGATTCGCCGACGATACCGAGGGTTGTGCCCGGATTCAGATTGAAGGACAGACCGTTGACCGCCTGCACTTCGCCGTTATCAGTTGTAAAGCTTGTATGAAGGTCAACAACCTTCAGAATCGGCTGTTCACCGTTTTTCAGAATCTGTTCAAGTACTGCCATGGTTACTGCCTCCTGAGTTTCGGGTCAAACGCGTCACGCAGACCGTCGCCGAGCAGATTGAATGCCAGGACGATCAGGACGATCATGATTGCCGGGAAGATCAGCTGCCACGGATAGCTCTGCAGACCTGCTCTGGCGTTGTTTGCCAGTGAGCCGAGTGAAGGCATCGGTGCCTGAACGCCCATACCCATGAATGACAGGAATGATTCCGTGAAAATCGCGGAAGGAATCTGAAGAGCGGTTGTGATGATAATCACGCTGATGCAGTTGGGAATGACATGCGTTTTGATAATATGCCACGAACCTGCACCGGTTGCCTTTGCGGCAAGGAAGTATTCGTTATTCTTGATCTTGAGAACTTCGCCTCTGACCAGACGCGCCATTCCGACCCAATAGAGCAGACCGAATACCACAAAGATCGCAACCATGTTGGTACCCAGCAGCTTGACGACCGGATTGCCTTTATCCAGCGTCTGGTTGAGAACAACCGACAGCAGGATAATGATCAGGACATCGGGAAGTGAATAGATAATATCCACGATACGCATCATGATCATATCGACGCGTCCGCCTTTGTATCCGGAAATCGCGCCGTAGAGAACGCCGATGATCAGGACAAGGATACTTGCGAACAGACCGACGATCAGCGAAACGCGTGTTCCGTAGATAACACGGATGAAGTAGTCACGGCCAAGTGAATCGGTGCCCATGATATGCGGGAACAGCTTTGTGCCGGCTGCGATTGCGGCCTGTTCTTTTTCGCTCCATGCAAACGGTGCCAGATTGGTAATGGTCTTATCCTTCGCGCCGCCGACACGGATGATTTCCTCATATCCGTAAGGGACAATTCTCGGCGCAATGATAATCAGAAGAACAATCAGAACCAGTGCGATCAGAGACCCCACTGCCAGGGGGTTTCTCATCAGCTTGCGGATGCCGTCCTTCAGGAAGGACGTGGATTCACTCATGACTTCCGCCTGCTGCTTTTCCTCATCGGTTGCCGGTTCAAAGGAAGCAGGATCGATCTGGAAACTCAGAAGGTTCTTTTTCGGTGCATTCATTTCAGACATTCCATTTCCCCCTTTCCTACGCTTCCAGCTTGATCCGAGGATCAACAATCTTATAAAGGATGTCGCTCAGCAGGTTGCAGAGAACCATGATGATGGCAAGGAAAATGGTTGTGCCCATAATCATGGAATAGTCTCTGTTGTTAATCGACTGAACAAACTGCTGTCCGAGTCCGCCGATTGTGAAAATGTTTTCGACAACCAGTGAACCGGTCAGAATATATGCAAGTTCCGGGCCGAGATAGGTAATAACCGGAATCAGCGCATTTCTGAGTGCGTGCTTGAAAATAACCCATGTCATCGGAACACCCTTTGCGCGGGCTGTGCGGACATAGTCCTGTCCGAGCGCATCCAGCATCGAAGTCTTTGTCAGACGTGTGATGTACGCTGTCGGATATGCCGCAAGCGAGATGACCGGCAGAAGATAACTCTTATTGGAGGCGTCCCATACCGGGAACCACTTCAGCTGAATGCAGAAAACAAGCAGAAGAAGTGTTGCGAATACGAATGACGGCATTGCGGTGAACAGAGTTGTCATAAAAACGATAATTCTGTCCGGGATCCTGTTTCTGTACAGAGCGGCGATACAACCGAATATAATTCCGAAAACCATTGCGACAATCAGTGCGCTTCCGCCGAGCTTTGCCGAAACGCTGAAGCATGTTTTCAGCGTGACCGCGATTTCACGTCCTGTCTTCATGGAAATACCGAAGTCTCCCCTCAGAATATTGCCCATGTAAATCAGGAACTGCTGCCAGAGCGGCTTATCCAGATTGAAGCGTGCCTCCAGTGCTGCCATAACCTGTGCTGAAACTGCCTTCTCGCTTGAGAACGGTCCTCCCGGTACAGCATTCATCAGGAAGAATGTAATCATGCAGATCAGGAAGATACTCAGCATAGCGAGGAGCACTCGTTTGATCAGATACTTTCCCATATAAAATCTCTTTCCCTCATATTGCATGTCTGATGCAATAACAGAGTCAATTATATGGATTTATGAAAAAAGATACAATCGTTGCGTGCTTATTTTCTGAAAAAAGTTGAAATTATTAAGTAATTATTTTCATAAAGTTTTCATTTTTGGGAAAAAATAAAAGAGAAGCACGAAGGCTTCTCTCACATCATCATATTCAGAATCACAGTCCCGTAGGAATGCAGACCCGGCAGCAATGTATTGACACCGATGAAGGTAAACAGGACAACCGGCACGGCAATGATTGCATACCATGCGGAGAATACGCCTGACTTCTTTCTGCCTAAGCGCAGATGGAGGAAGATCGCATAGAGGATCCATGTGATCAGAGCCCATACCTCCTTGGGATCCCATGTCCAGAAGGATGACCAGGCTTCTTCCGCCCAGATCGCGCCGGAAAGAATCGTGATGGTCAGCAGCAGAAGGCCGACCGCGATCAGACGGTAAATCATATAATCCATTTTCTCAAGGCGCACATCCTGCGGATTTTTGCGGTATGTCAGGATATAGCGGATTCCGGCCGCCCCTGCTAACAGGAATGATGCATAGGAGAACGCGGCGGAACCGATATGGAAGCCGAACCATGCGCTTCTTAACGCCGGCATCAGTTCGGTGATTTCACGGGGCTGAAGCGCGGCATAGGAAAGAATCAGGAATGCCATCGCAGTTCCGAATGAATCCACCCATTCAATATGAAGACGGTAATGGATAAAGATCAGGATCACAGCGATTCCCCATGAGAAGGATGCCGCAAACTCAAACTGGTTGGACATCGGCAGACGGCCTGCTTTCACGCCTCTGATGATCATGTAGAGCGTTTCCGCTGCGGCGGCAGCCAGAAACAGATACCACGCAATCTGATTCAGCTTATCCTTTTTGAATACAACGGCCACAAACATGCCGACCATTGCGATGAAGTACAGGACCAGTCCTGAGAAAAACAAAATATCAAGCATCTGATTTCTCCTTTTCAGTTTCTTCCGCAGCAGCCTCTTTCAGAAGGATCCGGATTCCTTCCTGACGGTAACCGGAAACGGTATATCCATCCGGCATGACAGTCACCTGAACCGGCTGGACAAAGAAGGTGATATACAGACCTGCCGTCATTACAAGGAATGAGAGCAGGAGGCAGATATTGACAAATCCCGGCGTCTTTTTGATCCGCAGTCCGGGATATTCAACCGGATCATCGAACCGGATCGTGAAATCTCCGATTTCCTGTTCATCCTGCGGGAAGGCGAGCATCACATCCGTCTGCAGGCCGTCCTCCACAACCGTATAGACATAAACCGGATTTTTATAGGAGCCGCTGGTGGATGAAATCACCTGCATCTGTCCGTTTTCTTCGGTGAAATCCGGATAAAGGTTATCATAAAGGATTCCGTTTTTCCCGTCAGATGATAGGAAATCATTTGTTTCAAGATAGAATTCATCCTGAACGCCTTCCGCGTTGGTTACGGTTACTTTTCCGATTGTGCCGTACGTCTGCTGATAGACTTTGTATTTTCCCATGGAAACCGGATGATTGACGCTGACTTCCTTCAGACCGCTCTCACGGCCATCCGGCAGTTTCACATTTACAACGCTCTTGTAGTCCAGTTTGGCATCCGTCTCGATTGAGAAGGAATCGACATAAATCTCTGTTCCGTCCTCAAGCCGGATGGATTCTCCCGGATAGCATGTCTCATCCATGATCCGGGGAAGATACATCGCAGCCGCCCAGAAGATCACAGTCAGAAGAATTCCGAGATGGGTAATGAATGTGCCGAAGCGGCCGAATTCATTTTTGGTATAAACCGTTCCTTTTCCTTCAAATTCATGTCTGCGGCAGTGTTCTTTTTCCAAAGCGGCTTCAACCTTCTTCACTGCTTCGGGTTCAAGCTGAACCGCTGCAGGAATTGAAGCGGCTTTTTCAATTTCAAAGCGGTGATTTTTTACCGCATTGAAACGGACAATCGAACAGAGTGTGAGGTTGATGCACAGCATTGCCGTTACAGCCAGAAAATACCATGTTGTAAATACATGATCGAATCCTGCTGTCAGAATGATTCTGTACAGTTTCGGATACTGCGTTACATATGTCATCGCTGACTGCGACTGCGGAATCAGACTTCCGATGACTGACAGCAGCACGATAATTCCGAGAAGAATAATGCCGAATGTCATCGAGCGCAGAAAGCTGATTGCTTTTTTCATGGGGTCTCCCTTCCAAAAAAAGAAGCCGTCTTTTTGAAGACGGCATCTGATACTTACCGTGCTGAAGTGATTACTGCATCAGCTGTGCTGCCTGACCCATCAGCTCTTCAGCCTGATCGAGGCAGTGTTTTGTAAGAGTCGGGTTGTGAACGCCATTGGAATTTTCGACAAATACGAAATCCCAGTACCACTGTGCGTTTCTCAGTGTGAGGCGGACTTCATCCAGTTTGTCATCCGCGATCTTTCCGTCGTTGATGGCAGCGGTCAGATCATCGTTCAGTCCCTTGAGCTGTTCGGCAAGCGCGTCAACTCTTGTCCAGTATTCAGACTGTGTCTTTTCAACTTCTGCTGCAAGATCCTTGTGGCACTGTGAGCAGTTGCTGTCAAGAAGCGCCTGATTGTCAAGCGGGCTTGTCCAGTTGTGGTTTGTGAATGTTGTACCGTCATCAGCTTTGGTCTGTCCCATATGGCAGTCAGCGCATGACAGTTTCAGCATGCTGGAGCTGGAGCCGTGCGGGGAACCTTCGCCGTTGATGGTTTCGAATTCAGGATGCTGAACCTTGAGCTTGCGGATTCCGTTTTCCTCATCCACCCAGTCAGCGAACATATTTCCTTCGCCGTCGACGAGCGCGTTTTCATAAGCAAGCATGTCATCCGGATTCATGCCGGCAAGACTTGTATATGCGAATGTTGTCGCCTTTGTGGCAGGATCGAAATAGTATTCGGAATGGCACTGTCCGCAGGAAAGTGTAGCTGCGTCGATCTTGGTCAGATCGCTTCCCAGCGCATCAGACAGATAGGTATGTGTGACATACATCTTGCCCGGTTCGTTGGAATGGCAGTGGAAGCAGCCGAACGGATCGGTGATCTGATCAACGAAATCCTCAAACGCTTCCGCATAGGCGGAATCACCCTCGTTCAGAGCTTTGGCTGTGAAGTCGGAAGTCTTGCAGGTGAAGCAGTTTGCCAGTTTATGCGGTCTTCCGGTTGATGTCAGATCGGTAATGACATAGGTATGGCCTCTTGCGGAACCGTAGGATTTCGCAAAACCGTAGCCTGCATAGATACGCTGAATATACGGATGTTCTTCTGTATATTCATGAACTTCGCTGTTTTCATTGTTCAGCATGTATGTTTCATACTGATTCGGGAACTGTGAAGACCAGTCATCTGCTTTTGTGACTGTGATTCCGGTTCCTTTTTCAGCGACAGTCACTGCAGCCGCTGTTTCTTCGGGAACTGCTGTTTCAGAAGAACCCTGTTCCGGTTCTTCGGTTTTGCCGGCGTCTGCGGAAGATCCGCCCTGAGGGGCAAGTGTTTTTCCGCTGTTTCCGGCGAGCAGGCCAAGAATAACGGCAGCCGCGAACAAACCGCCCATAAAGATCTTGTTTTTATTATCAGCCATAAATCACCTCTTTCGCAGCATACGAAAAGATATCCTGCGATGCATCTATATTATGCCATAGAAAGTTTTCGATTTCATCAATAAAAGAGGATTATTCCGTCATACCGTGTGAATCATGCCGCCCTGCAAAAAGAAAAACCGGGAGTGCATCCCGGTTTCAGAAGATTCTCTTATTCGCCTTTTTCCAGAGCGAGTGTTCTGGTTGTGATGTCACAGACAGAAGACGGTCCGTAGTACTGAATTGCACCAGGATATGTATAAGCTGTTTCAACAGCCCAAGCTTCTCTGTGTGCTTCGAAGTACTTGAACGGCTTTCCATCGAGTTCGACAAGAGCCTTTCTGATAACAGGCTTGTCTTCGCCGTGTCTTCTTTCCATGTTCATCATCTTGGTGATCGGCATACCGCCGGCAACCCATTCATCAGCAGGCTTGGACAGGTTGGAGATCTTGGACAGATATCCGTTGTATCCGTACTGAATCAGCATGAATGCGTTGTAGCCGAGGGAATAGCAGTAGTCAGCGTCGAAGTTGGACGGGAATGCGCATCTTCCTTCATATCCGAAGAAATGATGGAGCGGGCTGAACTTGCCGTTGTATGTGCCTGCTGCTTTTCTTTCATCCAGCTTAGCCTTTACAAGAGCGGAGAAGAGCTTTTCGGATTCAATCAGGGAAACCTGAACGTTTCCGTGAGGATCTCTTTCAAGGAAGAGCTGCTGCTGAATTGTCTGCGGCAGAATTGCGAAGACTGCCATGGATTCAGGAGTCAGACCCTTTTCGATGAATGCATACTTGTCTTCCCATGTAGGCAGAGCGTTGAATTCATCAGCCTTTGCGCCGGCGAGGAGTTCGTTGATTTCAGCGATCAGTGTCTTGAATTCAGGAACGAATTCGACAACGCCTTCCGGAATAATCGCAACACCGAAGTTCATGCCGTTTGCGGCTCTCTTGCATACGGAGTCAGCGATGTAGTCAGCGATTTCGCTCAGGGACATCTTCTTGGCTTCAACTTCTTCGGAAATCAGGCAGATATTCGGCTGTGTTTCCAGTGCGCACTCGAGTGCAACGTGGGAAGCGGAACGGCCCATAACCTTGATGAAGTGCCAGTACTTCTTAGCGGAGTTTGCGTCTCTTTCGATATTGCCGATGACTTCGCTGTATGTCTTTGTAGCTGTGTCAAAACCGAAGGAGCATTCGATGTCTTCGTTCTTGAGGTCGCCGTCGATTGTCTTCGGGCATCCGATTACCTGAACGCCTGTTTCATGAGCTGCGAAATATTCAGCCAGAACTGCAGCGTTTGTGTTGGAGTCATCGCCGCCGATGATAACGATCGCTGTAATGCCATGCTTCTTAGCTACTTCAGCCGCAACTGCGAACTGCTCTTCTGTTTCGAGCTTTGTACGACCGGAACCGATGATGTCGAATCCGCCGGTGTTTCTGAACTGATCGATGTATTCATCTGTGAATTCGATATAGTCATCATCGAGGAGTCCGCTCGGACCGTTCTTGAAACCATAGAGTACATTGTCAGGATTTGTTGCCTTTAAAGCATCATAGAGACCTGTAACAACGTTGTGTCCGCCAGGTGCCTGACCGCCGGAAAGAATAACACCTACAACCTGCTTCTTAGCAGCGGATGTGTTCTCGCCTTTTTCAAATGTGATTTCTTTTTTACCGTAAGTGTTCGGGAAAAGAGCCTTGATCTGATCCTGGTTGGCAACACTCTGTGTTTCTTCGCCTTCCTTGACGCAGATCGCGGAAATGCCGTGTCTCAGCATTCCGGGAAGCTTCGGCTCATACTGAAGTCTTTCCTTCTGAAGAGGTGAAATATTCATTAGTTATATCTCCTTTACCTGTAAGAAAATGCTAAAACATTTTCAGAATAAAGTAAATATCTGCAGGGCGATTTGAAACGCAAAAAAGCAGTGCATACGTTATGCATACACTGCTTCATATTGGAATCGAAAGATACCGTCAGTTTCCTTATTTTGTATCGAATCGGTAAAGGAATGTAACGACGTGTTCTCTTAAGCAGTCAAGCTTCGGTCCGAATCCGCCGGCATGTTCGCCTTCGGAATAGCCCTTTGCGATGCCTTCCTGATTAGCCCATACAGATGCTCTGTAGTAGTAATCGCTGCGCTTCACATCGTTGAACGGGTTGACTGTTGTTTTCACATCCGGTGAACCTGCGAAACGGTAGAGGAATGTGACTACATGTTCTCTTAAGCATGTTTCATCCGGTCTGAATGTGCCGTCCTTATATCCCTTTGTGATTCCGTTCTCTGCTGCCCACAGCACTGCCTTGTAGTAGTACTTATTGGCAGATACATCGCTGAACGGATTTGTTGTTGTCTGCGGTTCCGGCTTGCCGGCAAGTCTCCACAGGAATGTGACGACTGCTTCTCTGGTGCAGTTTCTTTCAGGACCGAAGAAGACATTGTCATATCCCTTTGTGATTGCATTGTCAGCTGCCCAGTAGACAGGTGTCCAGTAATACTTACTGTCATCATTGACGTCATAGTATCTTGTCTGGACTTCGCATGTGGCTGTTTCACCGTCTTCGGCTGTCGCTGTGATTGTGACTTTACCATATCTCAGTGCTGTGACAAGACCGTTTTCATCGACTGCTGCGATGGATTCATCGGAGGATGTCCATGTGACAGGTTTTGTAGCGCTCAGCTTCAGTGTCGTTCTGGTCGGGATCTCAGCTTCAGTTCTGCTGATTGTCAGACCGTCATAGTTCAGAGCTCCGGTTTCAGTGTCTCTTGAATAATGCTTCAGGAAGTTCCACATCAGTTCCGCGGAAGCCGGATAGTTCCAGTGTCCCCAGTTTTCAATCGCATTGAAGGAAAGCATCGGAATATCTGCGTCGTTTCTGATTGTGCCGCCCTTTACGGTCAGGCTTCCGGAATTCTCAACTTCACCGAAGTCTTTCATCTGTGTGAAGCCGAACCATTCAACTTTGCTTTCATCAAGATCCGCATACTCTGTATGACCCATTTCATTGAGTTCTTCAAAGAGATTCAGTGCCTGCAGTACGCCGCTCTTTTCAGCGCCTTTTTCAGAAACAGGTACAAATCCATCCTGCGTTCCGGCGATGAAGAACCAAGGCATATCATACTGATCTTTTTCTTCTTTGATGATGTCTGTGAAATCATCTGCACTCATCAGATCACCGATCACCGCACCGGAATGAGATCCGCCGCCCGCAAAGATTTCCGGATGAGTCAGAAGAAGATCCATTGTATTGAGGGAGCCTCTGGAGAGACCTTCGACATAGACTCTGCTCTGATCAATCTGAGGATACTTTTCGAAGACCTTCTCAAGCATTGTGATGATGTCGTTTTCCCTTGTGGTGGAGTCGTTCTCTGTCATCGGATCGGCGCCCCAGCTTGTGCCCTGCCATTCAGGTTCAATCAGGATAATGCCTTCTTTTGCCGCAAGCTGTGCCCAGCCGCTGGTTTCAAACTGTGTTCTCGGATCATTGGTGTTGCCATGGAGTAAGAGAACCATCGGAGCGCTGCCTTCTTCTTTGGAAGCGGTGGCAGGGATGTATTCATACCACAGGCTGTCAGCGCCGTCGCCGTCGAGGTCTTCCTTGACGACATTTCTTGTAAAGCCGAGGACTTCGCTTTCGGTCCACGGAACGAATTCGTAAGGTCTTTCTTTTGAAGCGGGCTGTGTGTAGAATGTGGCGCCGATATTGCCGAGCTTCATGGTTTTGGAGAGAGCTTCCTTCCAGCCGTTCGCGAACGCTTCAGCCAGGGTTTCTTTCTCTGTTGCTGTGACATAGGCAGGAATATCGCCGTATTCGCCTTCATTCTCTGCGTCAATGGTCAGATAGCCGGAGACAGCGAAATCTTTCTTTGTGATGTATTCGTTGACGAAGTCCGCGCCTTTGCCGACACCGACAATCTTGAGACCGAACATGGAACCGCTCATGTCAATGAGGGCGTCCGTGTAGAGTTTGAGATCGTCTTCTGTGTATTCTTCACCGAGCGGAGCGACAACAAGGGCGTTCCAGCCGTACTTGTCCATGTTGGCGTCAGCGCCGAGATCCTTGAGCAGCTTGGAAGCTTTGGCTTCATTGAGAGCGCCGTCAGCGTAGATGATATAGGCTGCGTTGTAGAAGTTTTCGGAGTATTCGTCTGTCACTCTCTTTGTTGTGTAGTGATAGACATTCGGATACTTCTCATCCTTTGTGACGATGGAATCATTGCGGACATTGATGGAAGCTGTATGCATGACTTCCTCATCGGAGATGGCCGGTACCGGGGTGCCGTTCAGGAAGCAGGCAAGGTTTTCTTCAGCGCTGAGCACTTTGCCGTCTCTGACGACGATGGTGTTCTGGCCGATCGGGTTGAGTGTGGTGGCGGAAGGTCCCTTCTCCTGTGCTGCCAGGAGTGCCTGGTAGACCCACATCTCAAATTCCCATGTATTGAGATAAGCGGTGTGGCCGCCGATGATGTAATCGCATCTTCTTTCATCCGTGCCGAGCTTCAGAACTTCGATGGAATGATCAAACTGGGCAATCCAGTTGTCCACAGCGGAAAGGCCGACAGTTGTGCCGCCCTTGAAGGTCTGGGCACCGAGGGTATCGCCGGACAGCAGGATTCTGTCAGTGATATCGAGCAGCTGGGAGCCGCCGCTTGTGTGGTTGTTCATTTCGATGACTTCGAATTCCTTGCCGGCGCGTTCAATCTTCATGCCGTCTTCAAACGGAATGACAAGGTCATTGAACTTAGCGAACCATTCAGCTCTCGGCAGAGCTTCGTTCTTGCCGAAGTAGAGGCCCTTCATGTCTTCAGCTTCAAAGAATTCGAGGTTGTTGTAATGATCGCCATGGGCATGGGTGATATAGATATACAGATCTCTGTCACCGACCATATCCTTAATCAGCTGATGGAATGTTTCGCCGCCGCGGAAATCCACGTCGACAAGGAACGCTTCCTTCTCATCCATGTAGAGAACAGGATTCTGAAGATCTGTGTCGTTGAGAATATACATGTTTTCAAACTTTTCAGTCATGTCAACGACGAAGAAGTTTGCATATTTGTTGTTGAGCTGCTGGTTTTCCATGTAGCCGCCGGGTTCGCCGGTGACTTTGTCAATGATGGAATCACCTGCCAGGTCATAGCCCCAGTAGCCGTTTGTCTGCACATGGAACTTCAGCTGAGCACTGCCGTTTTCTGCGATGTAATTGCTGGTGGTCTTTTCGAAGTCATATCTGATCTTCAGGGATCTGTCGAAGCTGTTGAGCTTGTCGAGCAGTTCATTCAGATCGTCAAGATATGTTTTGCTGATGACTGTGTCTGTGCCGTTGTAATGGATGGCTGTGACTTCTGTGCCTTCCAGAGCCTTTTCAAGCTGCTTGACCCAGGAAGTCAGTTCCATCATGTAATAGTAGGACCAGCCGGTGACGTAATTATTGTCGGCCAGTTCAAGATTGCCGGGTGTTCCGACGTTGAGATCTGTCCATGCGTCTGCACCATCGATTGTGACTGTGGTGTCTTCAACTTTGATGATGTCTTTGACTGCGGCAGGAACTTCAGCGAGTTCCATCGCCTCGTCACCGGTGACGGTGACAGCGTTTTCTTCAGCTCTGACTGCTGTCATCCCGAGGGAAGCAGTCATGGCTGCGGACAGAAAGCTGAGTGCTATTCTTCTGAACAGTTTCATATTGTTCATTCCTCCTGATTTAACAGTAAATTCAGGTGTAAGCGCATTCAATGAACGGTTCATTCCTTTCGCTCAATATTGGCAAAAGTAAAAATGAAGTATTTTTTTGCCAAAATCCGGCAAAAAATAATACAATTGAGATGGAGTAATACATGTATATCATTGACCGGCTGATCGGCCTTCTCAGCAAATCCGATCCGGATTCGTCCGACTATATTCTGGCTTCCTGTTTTCTGGACAGAAGCACCTTTATTAATGAAAAGATGACACTTGCGGAAATTGAGAAGAAGACCTTCATTTCCAAGTCGAGTACCAACCGGTTTGTGCGTGCCTGCGGCGCTTCCACACTCAAAAGTTTCTGTGCCTCTCTGCGCAAAGAATATGAGGAAGACACCATTTCCCTGAAGAAGGAGATCAATGATACTTCATCATTAACCATATTAAGCAGCTCTGCCCGTGCGTCAATCAGGAATACTGCAGCTGCGGTGATGAAGGCGAAGAGAATATTCTTTTACGGACCCGCTGCTGAAATCATGATGTTCTCAGATTTCATGCACGCCTGTATTCATCTTGGAATTCAGCCGTTAATTCTGGATGACTGGCCGATCAGCCAGATCAGAAAGAAGATTTGCAGCGCAGAGCCGGACGATATTCTGTTCTTTATTGAGACAGGATACAGTCTGCAGATGCTGGAAATCAGGATGGCTCTTTTTGAAGAAGTGATTCAGTACAGTGAGCTGTCATCTTTTGCCGGCACAAAAGTATTCATCGGCAGAAAATCTGCGGAAAATGACGGATTCACCGTGATTGATGTCCCGCAGTCGGCAGACAGATCTCTTTATCTGAAACAGATTTCTCAATGTATTTTGGAAAGGATGTGGAGTACGCGATGAATTCAGTGATCGCAATCCTTTGTATTATCATTAACGGTTCATTTGAAAAAAACACGGATTACAGAATCGCCCTGTTCATTCTGGAACACATCCATGAAATGCGTTCGCTTTCTATGAGTGCCATAGCTTCCTCGTGTCTGACATCTCCGGCCACAGTCAAGCGCTTCATCAGAATGCTGGGCCACTCCAATTATTCCGGTTTCCTTTTCCAGATTGGAAACAGTCTCGGGATCCGTGAAAAACAGATGGCGGAAAGATTCGAAAATACAGACCTCAATGATCTGATTCAGAAAGCATTGACGATTTATCCTGATATGGACGCTGATATGCTGAAAGAAAGCGTCGTGAGGATGAATGACAGTATTCACTCATCACCCCGTGTATATATACTCGGCGCTGCTTATCCAGGCGCACTGGCAGTCAATTACCAGGAGGATATGTTCCTGCTGAACAAACCGGTTTTGATCCAGCCGGTGATTCCTTCGATCCTGAACGATCTTGATGGAATCAATGAAGATGATTATGTCATTCTGGCTACTGTATCCGGTTCCCTGTACAGACTGAACCCGATGCGGGAAAACGCATTGAAGCAATTCAGAAACATGGCAGTAATCACAGCCGAAAGTACAGACACGTCTTCCTTCAAAGACGCGCTCACAATCCGGCTGCCTCAGACAAAAGACGACGAAAAGTATAACTGGTTCCTAATGATCTTCTGGCAGATGATGAAACATGATTATTATGAACGATATGGAATGCGGCGCTGATGTGCCGCTTTTTCAGATACGGAAGAATTCTGCCGGACAGAAAGGATGATGATTCCATATAGGCGGTGTTAAGCACGGACACGACGCAGAAAAAAGGCCTCTTTCGCAAGAGGCCCCGGGAAATCAGTTCAATTGACTGCAGGCGCGCCATGCACGCTGAGATAATATCTTCTCAGGAAAGTGACAACATGTTCTCTCAGACAGTCAAGCCTCGGACCGAATCCGCCGGCATGTTCGCCGGAAGAATAGCCCTTCGCAATTCCCCTCGAGTTCGCCCATAACGCCGCCTTATAGTAATAATCGGAGGATTTCACATCATTGAAAGGATTCCTGCCGGAAGCCGATTCCGGTTTTCCGGCATATCTCCAGATGAAGGTGACAACATGCTCTCTCAGACATGTCGCGTCCGGTCTGAATGTACCATCTCTGTATCCGCCTGTGATTCCTTTTAACGCTGCCCATAATACAGCTTTGTAATAATATTTTGCAGGATCCTGCACATCTTTGAACGGGCTCTTCTTGGTGCCTGGTTCCGGTTTGCCTGCCATACGCCATAGGAAAGTCACAACTGCCTCTCTTGTACACGTGTTCTGAGGTTTGAAAGTTCTTGCGATGCCATCGGCGTCGCTGCAGCCATTCGTAATTTCCTGTTCAACAGCCCAGTATACAGGTTCACTGTAATATACACCTTTGTAAGGCACATCAGTGAAAACCACCCTGATCTCGGTGCTGCCATAACCGGTATCAAGTCCTTTGGCGGTTGCTGTCAGAGTTGTGACTCCGACTTTTCTGCCGCTGACCAGACATTTGAGCCCCATCGTATGAGAAGCCGGGCCGATCCGCTGGACAATATCACCCGCCGCAATGTTATCATTTCCGAAATTCAGTGAGAATTTGTACTGACCCGGGCCAAGATGAACGGCGGCACTAATGTCGGCAGTACTTCCTGCCGGAATCTCATAAGCTGCATCACTGAAAGTTATGCCATACTTTGTCCAGCTGCCTGCCCAGGAAGCCGCATTTGCCGGATATTTGCTGTAAAGCTCTGTTTCTGAGAGAATCATGTTCCCAGCGTTGTCAAACCACTTTCCCTTAGGAATTGTATTGACACATCCGGGAACGCATGCTGAAGGGAGATAAAAAAAACCGGAAGAATGTCTTCCGGAATAACCTGGCA
>CAMVGT010000004.1 GCA_947167125.1 uncultured Erysipelotrichaceae bacterium | reverse complement strand
CTTTTTCAGCCCTTTTTCTTCAAGAATGTGTTAGTAGACAGACGGTCTCGATGTGGCACGAGAAAATAAAACTACTAAATCATACCCCTCATCGGTATAGGAAACATATCAGCGGTTTGCCTGTTCGTGAGGAACATGTAAACTGATTTCAGGCGCTCGTCCGTAAACGGAAACATGTAGACAAGCTTGAATTTGTCAATCCTCAGCAATCTGGTAACAATACCACTCTTCTTCTGTTCTCTTGAACCCCACGGATTCAAACATTTTTTGACTTTGTGTATTAAAAGAGTAGATGTTTGCCTTTACTGCTTTTAACCCTTTCTCCTTAGCGCGTCCGAGCATATCCAAAACACATCTGCGACCAATATGCCGATTCTGGTACTCCTTGCAAACGACAATGGCAACTTCAGCATTATCTCTAAGCGAAATATCACCCACCAGGATTCCTTGATACTCAATATAGTAACACTCTCCGTGAGCACAAAGATAATCATACATTCTATGCAGAAGCGCTATATCATATGGCTTGTCTCTATCATCGACCTGCCTGCAAACATCTAAATCCTGATACCACGGAAGCGATGCTTCGTCATTTCTGTAGTACGGAATTAGCTTGATTTCGCCATCTACGATTCTTTCATTCATTTTTCAGTGCTCTTCCTCCACGAATCCCAAGCTGTCAATTCAATGACAGTATTTTTATAGTCACAACCCGGCTCGTGTGAGTTTCACGACTGATTCTACGTGATCTGTGTGCGGGAACATGTCCACAGGCTGAACAGATTTCAGCTCATAGCCTTCCGCGCAGAGGATTTTCACATCCCGCGCAAGTGTTGCCGGATCACAGGAAACATAGACCAGTCTTTTCGGCGCAATCTTTACAATTGCGCTGATTGTTTCGGGTGAACATCCTTTTCTCGGAGGATCCACAATCATCGCATCCGCTTTGATTTTGGAGCGGAGCATTGCCTGCGCTCCTTTGGATGCGTCCATATTCAGGAATTCAATATTGTCAGCGCCGTTGGCCTGCGCATTGATTTTCGCGTCTCTGACCGCGTCCGCGACAATTTCAATTCCGTATACTTTCTTTGCTTTGGAAGATGCGATTATTCCCATTGTTCCGGTTCCGCAGTAAAGATCGATCAGAATTTCCTTTCCGCTCAGACCTGCAGCTTCGACTGCTTTGGAATAAAGAATCTCAGTCGCATAGGGATTGATCTGATAGAACGATCTGGCGCTGATCCGGAATGTGCAGCCAAGCAGTGTTTCTTCGATATACGGATCGCCGGCAATCAGCACATCCTTTCCATCCAGAATCACATTGTCGCTTCTTCTGTTGATGATTGCCTGCAGGCTTCGGATCATCGGGAACTTTTTCAGAAGTGAAGCACACAGTTTCTCTGAACCGGCAAACGGATAATTCCTGACAATCAGCACAACCATAACCTGCCCTGTTTTATGGGCATGCTTGATCAGCACATGACGGATCTGTTCGGTACAGCCGGTTCTGGCAAACTGCTGTTTCAGCCATGCGGCAATCTCATTGGAAAGTTCTGACTGCACATAGCATTTTTCCGTTTCCACAATCCGGTTGGTATGGTTCTGATAGAATCCCATTTCCGTTTTTCCCTTGTTCAGCTGAACAGGGATCTGTACTTTGTTGCGGTAGTGCTCATAGGGTTCGGCTTTGAGAATCGGCAGGATTTCCGGCTCCATACCGGCATTGGAGCGGAAGCACATTCTGACTTTTTCTTCTTTGAAATGACGCTGCTCCGCATCATCCATATGCTGAAGCTGACATCCTCCGCAGGGTCTTGCGGCCGGACAGACAGGCTGCACCCTGTGTTCTGAAGGCTCAAGTATCTTCACAATTCTGCCGTAGCCGTAATTCCTGTTCAGTTTTGTGATACCGATTTCCGCGGTTTCATGTTCGATCAGTCCCGGCACGAAAATCACAAATCCGTCGATTTTGACAACGCCTGATCCGTCTTCCGTATACCCTTCGCATACCGCTGTATAAGTTTCATTCTTTTCCATATCGTTTTATAAAAGGGGCATTCCGCTGCCCCTTTTCCTTTTATCCTTCTGAATCTTCCGAGGAGGCTTCTTCGCCGCCTTCACCGCTTTCGCCGTTTTCTTCTGCCTGACGTGCTTCCTCTTCAGCCTTTGCGGCAGCTTCCGCTTCCTCACGGGCGATGACATCATCACGCAGCTGCTGTGCCAGTTCGGCATCCAGCGGTTCGCTGACCACCGAGCTGATCGGTTCGCTCATCGAGGATGTCTTGTTGCGGATGACATAGACAAATTCATCGGCGTCCCTGTTTTCCTTCAGATTGTAGACATGGATTTCAATGTCATACATCTTTCTTCCGTCTGCCTGTGTGAAATAGACAGCAGGATCCAGGATTCCTGTAACGGTCTCATAGATTTCGGATGCTTTGGATTTGACATCATCGATGCCCCATTCATCCGGTACATCCGCATAGACTCTCATTGTCGCGGTAACCATGCGGACAGACGAATCTTCGATGCCTTCCAGTCCTGCAACTGCCTGCTCGACTTCTGTCATCTGCTCACTGGTGATCGCAGGATCAAGATCGCCTTCATAACGGTTGCCGAGAACCGGTTTGCCTGTATCCATGGCAGAGGACAGCAGAATCCATCCAAGCACCGCAATCGGTGTCGCAATCAGGATCAGGCAGATCCAGAAAATGAAGCCTGTTGTATGATAATTCCTTTTCTTGCCGGCTGCCTTTTTCGCGGCGGCCGCCTTCACTTTTTTACTTGCCATAATTCTTCTTTCTCCGTCCTATATTCTATCCTCTTTCCGTTCATATGACCAGTCTTGCCGGCTTCTTCAATCTTTAAAAACAGAATAAGAAACGGTACCGGCTCATTGTAAACGGTAGCGGACCGCATTGCAACAGGAGCGGTTTCAATTACGCAAATCTGCGGATAAATTCGTCTTCGGAAATGATTTCAATCCCGAGAGACTTTGCCTTGGTGTTTTTGGAAGACGCGGATTCAAGATCATTGTTGATCAGATAGCTTGTTGACTTCGATACCGATCCGGTGACTTTTCCGCCCTGCGATTCGATATATGCCTTGAGTTCATTGCGGTTGGCATAGTGATGGACATCGCCTGTCACAACAAATGTCAGGTTTGCGCAGCGGTTTCCGGAAGGTTCATTCTGCGAACGTTCGATTTCAATCTCACTGCGCAGGTCTTCAAAGTTTTCCAGATTCGCCGGCACCTGAATCCATTTTACAAATGCCGATGACTTTTCCGGGCCGATTCCGTCAATTGAGGAGAATACTTCCGGATCATCCGCTTTTAACGAAATTTCAACCAGTTCATCCATGGAGTAGGCGCCGAGCAGCTTCTTTGCGACATCCTGGCCGATCAGAGGAATGTTGAGCGCGAACAGCACTTTGGTATCTTCCCTCTTTCTTGCCTTTGCCAGAGAATCGCGGATGTTCGCCGCTGATTTTTCGCCGAATCCGTCGAGCTGGGCAATCTCTTCGATGTGATTGACAAGACGGTAGATATCGCCGTAGTTATGAATCCAGCCCTCATTGATAAAGCGGGCAAGGGTCTGTTCGGAAATGCCGTCAATATCCATGCCCGGCTTTGACACAAAGCGGGTATATTTCTTCAGCTGCTTTGCAGGACATTCCATGTTTGTGCACTTCAGTGTCTTTGTGCCGCTGTTTTCAGAAATATGAATCTGTGTCGGCGCACCGCATACAGGACATTTTTCAGGGATTTCAAACTTTCCTTCGGTCTTTGAAACATGAATGACTTTGGGAATGATTTTGTTTGCCTTGATAACGGAAAGCACGGTATCTTTTCCGCCGATGTGCAGACGCTCGCATTCGCTGATGTTGCACAGGGAAGCGCGCTTGACGGTTGTGCCTTCAATCTCCACCGGTTTGAATACAGCCACCGGTGTAATTGTGGACGCGGCACAGGACCATTCAATATATTCCAGCTGCGAATCCACGGATTCATCCTGCCACTTGAACGCATAGCCGGCTCTTGTCGCATGGTGGCCGGTTACCGAACCGGTTGCCGCATACGCGGTATCATCATAGGCAATGACAAGTCCGTCGACCGGATACGGATTGACGCCGGATGTGACTTTTTCCGTAAAGGAATCGATCATCGCGTTCACATTTTCCAGATCCGGATGCTCAATCGCTTCATGATCCACTGTCGCAAATCCGAGCTTTTCCAGATAATCCATCCTTGCACCCCAGGAAAGGATTTCTTCATCGGTATGAACAAGGGTAAACGGAATCCAGTGGATTTCTCTTTTCTTTACTTCCGAAACATCTTTCAGAGTCAGGGATCCGGATGCCAGATTTCTCGGGTTGGCATAATCTTCGCCGGATTCCATTCTGAATTTTTCAAAATCCGCATAGGAGATTACAGCTTCGCCGCGGATGACAAGATGTCCGGTATCTTTTACTGTTTTGGGAATGCCGTTGATTGCGGAAGCCAGGTGGGTGATATTGGTTCCGATGTGGCCGTCGCCTCTCGTGACCACTTTGCTTAAGCGGCCTCTGTCATAGGTGACGACAAGAGTCAGGCCGTCCAGCTTCCAGCTGATCCAGATCTTTCTTCCTTCCGCCCATTTGACCAGTTCTTCCGGCTTCTTTGTCTTAGCCAGGGAAAGAGCCGCAAATTCATGTTCTTCCTTTGTGCCGGCGATATTGTCAGCTGACACATTCATCGTCGGGCTGTCTTCGAAAACCGTGCCTGTTTCTTCCTCCAGACGCTTCAGACGGTCGAACATGGCGTCCCATTCATAGTCGGTCATCAGTTCACTGCCGCCGCTGTAATAGGAATCCGCCGCTGTGTTCAGCGTATCCACGAGTTCTCTCATTAATGTCAGTCTGTCTTCACTCATAACAACCTCTAGCTGCGCATCTGCTTCTTTCTGGTAAGACTGGGATGTCCTGCCGCAATCTTTTTGACGCCATACGGATACGGGAATGCGATTTCCGCGATCCCGTTGCGGCATGAGATGACAACGCCCTCGCCGAATTTGGCATGGGTTACAATCTCACCTTTTTTGAACTGTGCTGAAGGAGTCTCATGAATCCGCTGGCTGAAGGTTCCGCCGTCATTGTCAAACAATGCGGAAGAAAGCTTCACTTCCCTGCTTCCCTGACCCATGCGGCTGTCAGCACCGAGATGTTCAATGTATTCCTCATCAATTTCACGCACAAAGCGGGAACTTGTTCTGACTCTCTGCAGAATGTAGCTGAATCCTCCGGCTTCGGTCAGATACAGCTTGTTGCGGGCTCTGGTGAATGCGACATAGGCAAGGCGTCTTTCTTCCTCCACCCCGCGGCTGCCGCTTTCATTCATCGCTCTTTCATTCGGGAAAATGCCTTCGTTCATATCCGAAACAAATACAGTATCGAATTCAAGGCCTTTCGCCGCATGAACCGTCATCAGACGGACATATTCCGAGCTCATCGTCTCTTCCCTGTCGCCATACAGCGATACAAGCTGCAGATATTCATCGAGCGTGCTTTCCGGATAGTTTTCGGAGAATTCACGGACGTCATCTATCAGTTCCTTCAGGTTTTCAATTCTGTCTGTTTCCTTGTTTTCCTCGAGCATGGAACGGTAGCCGGAATCCTCAATAATCTTTTCGAACAGACGGAAGATTTCCATTCCGCCGGCCGCGTCCGAGCGCCAGCCTTCCACCATGTTCACAAACTGTTCAATGGTCTTCTTTGTTTTTCCGCTGAAGATCTCATTGCGTTTGAGAACTTCATACATGGTCACGTGTCCGCGTCTGGCTTCTTCCGCAATGGCGTCCATGGTCTTGTTTCCGATGCCGCGCTTGGGTCTGTTGAGTACTCTTGTGAGCGCCAGATCATCCGCGGCTGCCACCATTCTCAGATAGCACAGAGCGTCCTTGACTTCCTGTCTTTCATAGAACCGGATGCCGCCGTAGATAATATAAGGAATGCGTGCGTCCAGCAGGCCTTTTTCAAGCGAACGGGAAAGATAGTTGGAACGGTAGAGAATCGCGATGTCCTGATAGGACTTTCCTTTGCGGTGCAGTTCGGAAATCTTCGAAGCGATCCAGGCTGCCTGGTATTCATCGCTCGCGCTTGCGTAATGCGTGATTTTCTCATCGGACTTCCGGTTGGTGAACAGATCCTTTTCCACTCTGTGGCGGTTGTTTTTGATCACCGAGTTGGCGCCGTTGAGAATCGCTTCGGTGGAACGGTAATTCTCATTGAGAATGATCGTTTTCGCATCCGGGAAATCCTTTGCGAAATTCATGATGATATTCACATCCGCCCCGCGCCATGTATAAATCGTCTGGTCCGGATCGCCGACGACATAAAGGGAATTTCTTGCGCCGGTGAGATAGCGGATCAGTCTGTACTGAACCGTATCGATGTCCTGGAACTCATCGACCAGAATGTATTCAAAGCGTCTCTGCCATTTGGCAAGGATTTCATCAAATCTTCTGAACATGCGCACTGTCCAGAGAATCAGGTCATCGAAATCCAGTGCGAACAGCGCCTGCTGGCGGTTCAGATAATATTCATATACTTTGGCTTTGTCCTTTTCCGGCCCGTAGCTGCCGGCCAGGTCTTTAGCCGTTTCAACGCTGACATCCTCACTCTTGTTGCCGGAAATGTAATCCAGCATTGAGCCGTACGGATAGCTTGTGGCGTCGAGATTGAACTGCTTATATGCTTCCTTCAGTACGGACTTCTGATCCTCGGCATCCATAATCGTGAAGTTGCGGGGATATCCCATCGCCGTGATATCTTCACGCAGGATGCGGACACAGAGGGAGTGAATCGTGGAGATCCAGGGTTCATAGATGCTGTCCGGCAGCATCTTCCGGATTCTCTCTTTCATTTCATTGGCTGCTTTATTGGTAAAGGTAATTGCCAGGATCCGGTTTTCCCTGACATCCTCATCTTCAATCAGATGGGCAATCCGCATGGTCAGTACGCGGGTCTTTCCGGAGCCTGCTCCGGCAATGACGCGCATATACTGATCATCGCTCAATACTGCCTGTTTCTGATTCTCATTCAAACTGCTTACATCGATCATATCTGTATGCTCCATGGCTTTTTACAAAAAAAGCTGTAACCCGTATTATACCATAGCACATGGATGCACCGGCAGGATTTACCGGGTCTGATGATGAAAACACACCGTGCATGATATAATACCCACGAGGTCTCACTATGTTAAGAAAAGCTGATGAATGGAAGGATTATTCCTGTATAGATGCCGGAAGCGGCGAAAAACTTGAACAGTGGAAAGGGATTGTACTCCGCCGTCCCGATCCCCAGGCAATCTGGCCTGCTGAACAGAACAAGGGAATGTGGAAAAAAGCGGATGCTGTATATCACCGTTCCAGCAAAGGCGGAGGAAGCTGGGAATACCGGCAGAAGCTCCCCGAATCATGGACTGTCAATTATAAAGAGCTGACATTCAAAGTATCGCCGACCGGTTTCAAGCACACCGGCCTGTTCCCGGAACAGGCGGTCAACTGGGACTGGATGAGCGGTCTGATCCGGAAATATCCGGATGAGGAATTCCGGATTCTCAACCTGTTTGCCTATACCGGCGGAGCCACCATGGCATGCGCCGCTGCCGGAGCCGCGGAAGTCGTTCATGTGGACGCGTCCAAGGGAATGGTTCAGTGGGCAAAGGAAAACCGCGATCTCTGCGGACTGCAGGAGAAAAAGATCCGCTTCATTGTGGATGACTGCCTGAAATTCGTGGAGCGCGAAAAGCGCAGGGGCCGCACCTATCACGGCATCCTGATGGATCCGCCTTCCTATGGACGGGGGCCGGATGGCGAAATGTGGAAGTTTGAAAAGGAAATCACCGGACTGATCCGTGCCTGCATGGAGATTCTTGATGATCATGCCCTTTTCTTCCTGATCAACAGCTATACAACCGGGTTCTCTTCGGTCGTGCTGGAAAACATGATGAAAACCATCATCCTTCCGGAACATCCGGACGGAAAGATTGAAACCGGAGAAGTCGCGCTGCCGGTTGAAAGCAGAGATCTTCTTCTGCCCTGCGGCATCTTCGGACGCTGGGAGAGAGTATGATCCATGTTCTCTATGAGGACAATCACGTCCTCTGCGTGGAAAAGCCTGTCAATGTGCCGTGTGCGGAAGACAGCTCCGGCGATCCGGATCTGCTGAACATGTGCAGAGACTATATTAAGGAAAAATATCAGAAGCCCGGCAATGTTTATCTGGGTCTGGTGCACCGGCTTGACCGTCCGGTCGGCGGTGTGATGGTTTTCGCGAAAACTTCCAAAGCCGCATCCCGGCTTTCGGAAGCAGTGCGCACGCATGCGATGAAGAAAACCTATCTTGCGGTGCTGGACGGAAATCTGAAAACAGATCAGGGCACATTGAAAGACTGGCTCGTCAAGGATCCGAAAACAAATACTTCACGGACCACGGATGAAGCGCATGGCAAATTCAGTGAGCTTTCCTATGAAGTGCTTGCGCGCAGAGAAGGAAAAACGCTTGTCAGGATCCGCCTGCGTACAGGCAGACCGCATCAGATCCGGGTCCAGTTTTCCTCCCGCGGCTATCCGCTCGTATTTGATCAGCGCTACAATCCGAATACCCGCAAGGGACAGATCGCTTTGTATGCCTGCCGTCTGGAATTCCCTCACCCCACCCTGAAAACACCGGTCATCGCGGAACATATGCCGCCGCAGGTTTATCCATGGAATCTATTTGAGGAACTGAAATGACAGAGACGAAAAAGAAAACCGCCGGAAATCCGTCCGGAAAAAAGAAGAAAAAACCGCGCCGCAGAATCCGCTGGCAGATCATACTGATTCCGCTTGTGCTGGCTGCCGCCATATTTGCGGCATTCCAGATTCCAAAGCAGAGATCCGACGCCCTTCTGCGCCGGCTTGGCTATACCAAAGCGGAAGCGGAAGCGATCCGCAATGCCCAGCTGGAAGAGACGATTCTGAAAAACGGATACTATTCACATTCCCTTGCCGAAGCGGCAGTAAAGGGAGATCTCAATAAAAAATATCTTCCTCTTTATATTGCGGCGGATGAATACGGAACGGTTTCCGATAAAGAATATCTTCTTTACGAAAGACTTGCGGATCTCGGATATGAAGAAGATCAGATCATC
Organism: uncultured Erysipelotrichaceae bacterium; assembly: GCA_947167125.1. Lineage (GTDB taxonomy): Bacteria > Bacillota_I > Bacilli_A > Erysipelotrichales > Erysipelotrichaceae > Bulleidia. Next base: position 75,280 of record CAMVGT010000004.1, on the reverse strand, counting down.
AATCTGTTCTCAAAGCTGACATACCGGGAAATGATTCCCCTGCTTGTCTTTGATTACCAGTGGGATGAGACAGGCTACATAGAGGACTGTACGGAAACCAGGACTGAGCGGAAAGACGGTTCCTTTATTCTTAACGGCAGCTATCGTGAGAATTACCGCCATACAGAAGAAGCTGCCCATCCTTCGCAAACGGATGTGCTGATCAATAAAAATTACAGCCTGCCGGATACTTATGAGCCGGATGATCTGACACCGATCACAACCGAATATGCCGTAAACGGAATGAATCTGCGCAAGGAAGCGGCGGATGCGGCACTGAAAATGTGCATGAAGGCCCTTGAAGAAGGAAATGCATTCTTTGTCAGCGGTTCTTATATGAACTATGACGCAATCAGCAGATCCTACAATCTCCTTCTTGAAACAAGAGGAGAAAACGCTGCCGACCTGATGCTCGGAAAGCCCGGCTTCTGCGAATTCCAGACCGGATTATCCTGCACATTTGCGGCAACCTATGAAAAATATGAAGACTTCCGGACAACCGACTGCTATAAATGGCTGAAGAAAAACGCTGTATCCTATGGATTCATTGAGCGCTATCCGGAAGGACAGGAAGACGTCACCGGCTGCGAGCAGGACGCTTCCTATTACAGATATATCGGCAAGGATCTTGCAAAGAGCGTTTCAGCAACAGGACTTACCTATGATGAATACTGGTCCCTGTTTCTGAAAGGATGGGAAGATGAAGCCAACCGTCCTTCCGATACATTGATTGAAAAAGCTCTTGAAGAAATGACGGACTGAAAAAAAGGAATTTTCCAATCAAACGGAAGATTCCTTTTTACTTTGAAGCAGTATCCGTATCTGCTTTATTCTCGCTGCTGGCAATGATTCCTTTCAGCCGCGGCATGTATTCATCGCTTGCCTCTTTGTATTTCTGATTGAAATATTCATCCCTGCCTGCATGCAGGTAATAGATATAGTCATGTGCCATGTTCGCTGTTTCAGGATGGACACGGGCAATTGTCGCAAGACCGATGTTGGAACAGGTATCCGAAATCCTTTCAAGATCATGCAGGATATCCATAAAATCCGTTCCTGCAGTCACAGAACAGAGGCCTTTGGAAAGACGGCTCAGATGATGCTTTCTCATCACATCAACCATATCATCAACCACTTCCTCGTACGGTTCGATATCATAAGCCGCATCCACATCCCTGAACCTTGCGGTCCTGTCCGCCTTGTCGAAGATTTTCTGCAGCACTTCATCCAGAATATCCAGTTCACTGACTGCCCAGACGGAAAGACGGGCATCTTTTTTATCCAGGTCTTTTGCCGTCTCACAGAGATTTGTCGCATAATCTCCCAGGCGTTCAAATTCCACTACCAGCTTGTAGTATTCATTTGCGATTACGGTATGATACTCCGCTGTCAATGCGGATGTCATTTCCGCAATATAGCGGGATATGCTGTCAGCCAGGATGTCGATATTCTCTTCTTCCTCGTTGATCTGCTGTGCAATGGATTCATCATATTTCCTTAACAGCCGGCAGGATTGTTCGATATTCTTCCTGGCCGCATCATACATTGTCATTAATGCGTCATAGCAGCTTCTTAATGCCAGTGCCGGCGTGGAGAAGAATGCCGGGTTCAATGCGTCCAGCTTATCCTTATATTTGTTTTCGCTCACCGGTTCATCCGGCACAATTCTGACTGCCGCCTTTTCAAGAACGGAAACAGCCGGAAGCGCGATCACCGCACAGACCAGATTGAAAATGGTATTGGTGTTGGCAATGCGTCCCGAATTGACTGCCGCATCCCAGATCGGATCAAGAAGTCCGGTCTGCTTTGCGATCAAGATACCGATGGCAACCAGAACTGTTTTGAACAGATTGTAGATAATATTGACAATACCGACCCGCTTGGCTTCCGCTCTTGCGCCGATATAGCAGACAATCGCGGTGGTGACGCAGTCTCCGAGATAAATACCGAGAATGACGGAATAGATGCCTTTGAATACCAGAAGACCGGAAGAGGACAGTGCCTGCAGTATACCGACTGCAGCTGATGAGCTCTGCAGAATAAATGCGACTGCAGCACCTGTTGCATAGCCGATCAGCGGATTGGAACCGAGACTGCTGAACAGCGATTCGAAGATTCCTGTTTCGGAAAGCGCGTCCACGGCAGAAGTCATGTGCATCAGACCGGTAAACAGAATGCCGAATCCGATTGCGATATTACCGAGAATCTTCGCATTCTTCACGCGGTTGGTCATGATCAGAACGATTCCCAGAATCAGTGCGACAGGGGCAAGTGTGGACGGTGTAAACAGCTGCAGCCAGCCTGCCGATCCGCTCAGATCAAGAAGCCGGATGATCTGACCGGTAACGGTTGTACCGACATTGGCACCGATGATGATGCCGAGCGACTGATGGAATGAAATGATTCCGGCCGCAACCAGGCCGGATGTGATGACGATTGTCGCAGTGGATGACTGGATGACAGCGGTAACACCGGCACCGAGCAGAAATGCTTTGAACGGGTTGTTGGTGACCATTTCCATCATCCGTTTCAGAGTTCCGGATGAACTCTCCTTCAGTCCGTCTCCCATTAAGCGCATGCCGAACAGAAACATCGCAAGTCCGCCTAAGAGAGTCAGGACATCAAATATACTCATAGTGTTTGATTCTCCTATAGAAACCGGTCTGAACCGGTTTCTATCATTTTACTCCAAAGAATAAAAAGTTGAATTCCTAAACGGGAATGTAAACGCTATCAGAAAAATAATCTTCTGCCGCGATGTTTCTCAGTACCTTTTTCCGGTTTTTCCGATAAAATAGGCACATTGAGGTAAAACAATGACACAGAGAGAAAACAAACTCGGTACGATGCCCGTCGGAAGACTGCTGATGACAATGGCGATTCCGATGATGATATCGTTCTTCATACAGGCTTTATACAACATCGTCGACTCCATGTTTGTCGCAAGGATTTCCGAAAATTCACTGACTGCGGTGTCACTGGCATTTCCGATGCAGTCGATCATGGGAGCGATCGGTGTCGGAACCGGGGTCGGTCTGAGTGCTTCACTGCCGAAAACCATTGCCCAAAAGAAGTATGACCATGCTGAAGCACTGACCAATACAGGTATTTTCCTGTGTCTGTGCTATATCGTCTTCTTTGCGGTTCTCGGCATCACATTCACCGGTCCGTTCTATCGTTTTCAGACCGATGTTCCCGAAATCATTGAAGCCGGTACAACCTATCTTTCAATTGTGTGGATTGTCTGCGCCGGTGCATTCTTCGGAACCTATTTTGAAAAGATGCTGACATCGACAGGCAATGCGACCATGGCAATGATTTCCCAGGCTTCCGGTGCAGTTTTCAATATCATTTTCGATCCGCTGCTGATCTTCGGAATCGGTCCGTTTCCCAAAATGGGAATTGCCGGCGCGGCAATTGCGACCGTTCTCGGTCAGATCCTGGCTGCGGGGATTGCCCTGTGGTTCAACCATAACCGCAATGAATGGGTCAGCCTCAGTCTTCAGAAAATCTTTCATCCCAGCGGAAAAGCCGCAAAGGAAATTTATACTGTCGGTATTCCGAGCATGATCACAATGGGACTGACATCCATGAGTTCGTTCTTCGTCAATCAGATTTTCCTGCAGTACAGCACAACCGCCACCGCAGTATACGGTGTCTGGATGAAACTGCAGAATTTCTGCTATATGCCGTCCTTCGGCATGAATAACGGCATGGTACCGATTCTTTCCTACAACCGCGGCACAAAACGATATGACCGCGTCTGGAAAACAATCCGCTACGGCCTCAGCATCATACTGTCTCTGATGCTTGTGCTGACCGTGATTCTCGAATTCTCACCGGCATGGATTCTGAAAATGTTCAGTGCTTCCGACAGTATGATGGCCATCGGCATGACCGCCCTGCGCTTCGCATTGATCTCGCTTGTTTTCGGCGGGACATGCATTATCCTGACATCCTCCATGCAGGCACTGGGCCATCCGCAGTACACATTGATTGTCAATGTGCTGAGAGGATTCATTCTTCCGGTATCCTTCTTCTTCCTGCTTTCCATTGCCTTCCACGGTCTTTCAAATCTGTGGATCGCAATCCCGGCAGCCGATATCGCCGCCTGCATCATCTCCGTTTATCTTTTCTTCCGCATGAAGAAAGACCTTGAAAAAGAACAGCTGAACTGAAAAAGTGCTTCCCGACGGAAGCACTTTCTTTATGGAATTCTGTTCAATGTCAGACGGCCATACGGTCGTTTTTTCCGCCTTTGCGGAACAGGACAACCAGCAGGACGATAACGACCAGTTCCGCAATGCTGGCAAATTTCCAGAAGCTGCCGCCGGAGAAAACAGAGCCGACTCCGGAAGCGTTCAGATTCTTTGCCTGATAATCTTTCCACGCTTTATCCTGTCTTAATCCGTTTCCTTTGAAGACAGACATGGAATCGGAATCATTGTTCAGCCAGGCGTTGAACCATTGCGTTACATAGTGAATATACGGATCCGCATTGAGAATCACGGATGTATGGATTCCCCCGTCCAGTGACGCATAGACCGCAGGTCCTTTGCATTTGTTGTAGGCGGGCTTGACCCATAAGGAAGACAGAACAACCAGATCCTTGGAGCCGGTCAGAAACAGTGCGGGTGTGCTGAGCTTTTCCGCTTCAGAGCCATAGCTGCTGCCGGCAATGGAGACAATGCAGGAAATCCTGCTGTCCGCCGCAGCCGCATTGACGGAGCTTCTGCCGCCCTGGGAGTGACCGAATGCGCCGATGCGCTGCGGATCGATCTTTCCGCAGAAAACACTTTCCTCATCCATGGACTGATCGAAGATCCAGTCGATCGCTTCCCGCTGCGATTTTCCGTCCGCGGACATGACATCCGAACTTGCCACAACGACATATCCCTGTTCCGCGACTCCCGCAAGAAGCGAAGTATACAGCGCAGGTGCGCACATGGTTCCGTTTGCCCATACCGCCACTGGCCAGGTCTGGTCTGAACTTTCCAGTGCCTTCGGATAGAAAACAATATAATGCGACGTTCCTTCAAATGTCCCCATCTGAATGACATTGCCCATGTCCACAGATCCGCCGAGCGCCTTTGTTTCAGTCTGTCCGGCTTTTGCCTGGAAGACGATCGAAACCGCCATCAGCAGTGCAGACAGTCTGATCAGTAATTTTTTCATATGATTAAATCCTTTCGTTTCCCTACTAATTTAGCATGGAGAATACTGACATACAATCTTACGATTCTTAAAAATGACCGGCGGTCTGCCGGTCATTCTGCTCTGATTATTCGGAAAGTGCTTCGCCGTTGGTTTCGATAATATGCTTCATCCAGTCATAGGACTTTTTCTTTGAACGCTTCAGTGTTCCGTTTCCTTTATCGTCCATATCGACATAGATGAAACCGTATCTCTTCTTCATTTCTCCGGTTGAAAGAGAAACAAGATCAATCGGTCCCCACATGGTATAGCCGATGCACGGAACACCGTCAATATTGACGGCATTTGCCATTTCCGTCAGATGGTCTTTCAGATATTTAATTCTGTAATCATCTTCGACATATCCGTTTTCATCCGGTACGTCCACTGCGCCAAGACCGTTTTCAACAATGAAGATCGGCTTCTGGATTCTGTCATAAATCTCATTCATGCAGTAGCGCAGTCCGAGCGGATCAATCGGCCATCCCCAGTCTGTGCTCTTCAGATACGGGTTCGGGCTTCCCCCGACTGTAAAGGAAGGATCCCCTGCTTTGACAGTTGCGGAGCGGTAATAGCTGAAGGAGACAAAATCCAGCTGTCCCTGCTTCATGATTTCTTCATCGCCTTCTGCGATTTCGATGCCGTCGAATCCTCTTCTTTCATAAAGATCCTTTGCGTAAGCAGGATAATAACCTCTTGCCATGGCATCGATGAAATACCAGTTTTCTCTTCTGACCTGCATATGGCGGAACATATCTTCCGGTCTGCATGTGGCAGGATACAGTTCGCTCATCGCATACATTGCGCCGAACATTGATCCGGGCATCATCTCATGGCCCATGATGACTGCTTTCGCGCTTGCCACAAACATGTGATGGACTGCCTGGTAATGAACTCTGCCTGTGCTTTCTCTTGTGCCGCAGGGTCCGAATCCTCTGACCGCGTTGATTTCATTGAATGTCAGCCAGTAGCGGCATCTGTCCCCATAGTTTTCAAACAGTGTCCTGCAGTATCTGAGATAGCAGTCAATGACATGTCTGGAACTCCAGCCGTCATATTTCAGTGCCAGTTCCATCGGCAGTTCATCGTGGCAGATCGTGATCAAAGGCTCCATATTATACTTTGCCATTTCATTGATCACATCATTGTAGAACTGAATGCCTTCTGCATTCGGTGTTTCCTCATCGCCGGTCGGATAAATTCTGCTCCAGCAGATGGAGAAACGGAAGACATTGAATCCCATGCCTGCCATCAATGCGATATCTTCCTTGTAATGATGATAGAAATCGACAGCCTGGTGGCTGGGATAGTATTCATCATCCAGGAAAACGGGCACCGCCTCCTTCGGGACAGGATCCGCGAAGAAAAAGCTGCTGGCCGGCTTTATGATCGATCCGTCCGGCATCTGAAATGTATGGTGTCTTGGACTTTCCTGACTTCCGTCAGTTTCATAATCATGGGAAAGAATTCCCCTGCCGCCTTCATTGAATCCGCCTTCATACTGGAAATCGGCTGTCGCGCCGCCCCAGAGAAAACCTTCCGGTAAACGTGTTGTCATAAATTCTGTTTCCTTTCCTGAATCATTCTTTTCTCAAATTGTACCATGCGTGAAAACGATTATTGAAGACATCCTGAAAACATCCCGATACAATAAAAGCAAGAACAAAGGAGCAAGAAAATGAAACCTGTGATTTCCGACAAAGCACCGAAAGCGATCGGTCCCTATTCCCATGCATACATCACACTGAACGGACTTGTTTTCACATCCGGCCAGATCCCTGCAAATCCCGACGGAACGCCGATGGCGGAAGGAATTGAAGCCCAGGCGGAACAGAGCTGCCGCAATGTCGGTGCCGTTCTGAATGAAGCCGGAACGGATTTTGACCATGTCATCAAAACAACATGTTTCCTTGCGGACATGGCGGATTTTGCGGCTTTCAACAAAGTATATGAAAAATACTTCACATCCAAACCGGCAAGAAGCTGCGTCGCGGTAAAGACGCTGCCTGCCGGAGCACTCTGCGAAATCGAAGCAATCGCGGAACTCTGAATCATTGATACATTTTTACAGACAAAAGGCGCTGCAGCAGCGCCTTTGTTTGTTTCTGTCTTATTTCTTTGCGGAGTGGCCGCCGAATACGGCGAACTCCATGGTATCAAGCTTTGCGTCGATTGCGGCAATTTCTTCCGGGGTCAGAATGACATTGCCTGCTTCGAAATTGGCCTTGAGACGTTCCAACTTTCTTGAACCGGGAATCGGTACGATGTAAGGCTTCTTGCAGATCATCCAGGCAAGGGAGAGCTGTGCTTTTGTGCAGTTCTTTGCGGAAGACATTTCTTCCAGCATGTCCAGCAGATCCTTCGCCTTTGCGTAGCCTTCTTCTGTATACTGCGGCATGTTTGCACGGTAGTCCTGGCTGCCTTCAAACTTTGTATTGGGATTGTAGGCACCGGTCAGAAATCCGTTGGCCATCGGGGAGAATGCGACATAGGCAACATTGAGTTCTTCGCATACCGGGAAGATGGATTCATGCCATCTTGCCATCATGGAATAGCGGTTTTCAATTGCTGTAACAGGTGTCACCGCATTGGCGCGTCTGAGATATTCTTCTGTTGTCTCACTGATTCCCCAATATCGGATCTTCCTTCCTTAATCAGTTCGCCCATGGTTTCCGCAACAGTTTCCGGTTCCACATTCGGATCAATTCTGTGCTGATAATAGAGATCGACATAATCTGTTCCCAGTCTTTCCAATGACTTTTCCAGGGATCTGCGGATTGTTTCAGGTCTTGAATCCAGACGAAGCGATCTGTCCTCGTTATGACCGACACCCATCTTTGTGGCAATCACAACTTTGTCACGGACATCCTTCAGTGCCTTGCCGACCAGTTCCTCATTATAGGAAACGGAGCCGTCGGGATAGACGCCTGTATACGCCTCTGCTGTATCAAAGAAATCGTAGCCGATCTCATATGCTTCACGCAGAGTTCTGACAGATATTTCTTCAGGAACCGGATCGCCTGAAGCATGGCTGAATCCCATGCATCCAAGTCCTACCGGATTTACATACAGATCGCTGTTTCCAAGTCTTCTCTTTTCCATGTTCATTCTCCTTTGTTTACCTGCTTTCAGTTTATGTAAATGCCGTGCGCCGATCAATCGCAGTTCACGGTTGAAATCATAAGCGGAAGTAATCAAAAACAGGCATCCGTTTTCCGGATGCCTGCCGTGATTATCCGATGATCAGATACAGAATGATGGAAACGATTGTGCTGGTAAGACCGATCGCCGCTTCATAGGGAATCAGCTTCATTCTTTCCGAAATCGACATGGAAACAGAGCCGCCTGTCGCATGGAAGAAGGAGCCGTGAGGCAGAGAGTCGACAACCGTTGCGCCGGCATGGATCATTGCCGCTGCCGCAAGGGCGGGAACGCCTGCGGAAAGCAGTGTCGGAGCGAATGTCTGCGCAGCTACGGTTGCGCCTGCTGTTGTGGAAGCAGTTGCGCCGGCCATCAGGATACCGGAAAGCGGAGCGAGAATGAATGCCGGCATATGCATCGCTTCAAGAAGCGTTGTGACATCATACTGCAGAGCGGATGCCTTGATGATGCCGGCGATTGTGCCGGTACCGATCAGAAGAATGGAAACGCCGATGACCTTGGACAGGCCGAATTCAGTGAATTCGATGATCTTCTTTGCATTGCCTGTAACCAGGGTGCAGATAATTCCGCCTGCCGGAAGCGCAATCAGCGGGTCAATTGTGATTCCTGCAAGAGGACGCAGCGCCAGCATGATGATGACGCACACCGGACCGATGATCGCTGATGCAAAGGAAGGAAGCGATGCGTCTTTCGCGCTGTCGAGATCATCTGCTGTGATTTTGACGCCGTCTTTCTTTGCCAGCATAGAAGCCAGAAGAATCGCAGCAACCAGAGCGCAGACTGCTGGAACGGCATTCTTGAACATGACAGCTGTCAGATCCTGGCTGAATGCTTCGGAAACAGCGATCGTGTTGGGGTTCGGGGAAATGATGTTGCCGGCTTTTCCGCCGCCGATCATAGCAAGCAGGATGCTGGCTTTGTTGAGGCCTGTCTTTTCACCGATGGCAAGGGCAATCGGCGCGACAGTGATGACGGAGATATCAATGAATACACCGACTGCGCATATCAGCATTGTCGCGATGGCAATCGCCATGACTGCGCGCTTTTCGCCGAGTGTATCGACAATTGTTTCAGCGATTTTCTGAGCCGAACCCGTTTTGATCAGGGCACCGGCCAGAATTCCGGAAGTAAGAATGCGGAGGATGCTGGACATCATGGAAGCGGCTCCGCTTACCATGGTGCTGACGGTGGTGTCAAGTCCGCCTCCGCCGACGATTCCGCCGATCAGAGCGCCGAGAATCAGACAGTATGCAGGCTGGACTTTCTTAATGATCAGAACAATCGCAATCACAAGTCCGAGGATTGCGCCGAGTGTTGTAAAACTATATTCCATAACTGTAGTTCAGATTATTTTGTATGCTGCCTTTCTCAGCGGTTCTTTTCAGCGATGCTCATGCCCGCCTTGATGAAGCGGAACATACGGACTGCGGCAAGATAATAGAGTTCTTCCGCACGTGAGATAGCTTCCTCGATGGGCATCGGGGAATCAACGGATGTGATGAGGGATTCAATGCCGTGTTCAAAGATCTGGTTTGCATTGAGTCCGAGCGAACCGGAAAGTCCGACAGCCGCAACGCCTTTTGCGCGTGATCTTTCGCCGACACCCTGCATGACTTTTCCGAAGCAGCTCTGCCAGTCGGTTCTGCCTTCGCCTGTAACAACCAGATCAACGCCTTCCAGACGCTGATCGAAATTGATCAGATCGAGAACGGTGTCGATTCCGGACTTCATTTCGCCGTTCAGGAAGACAAGCAGTGCTGTACCAAGACCGCCGGCTGCGCCGCTTCCCTTGATGTCATCCGGATTGATGCCGAACTGACGGATGATGACATCGCGGTAATTGATCATTCCTTCTTCCAGACGCTTCTGGATTTCAGGAGTTGCGCCTTTCTGCGCGCCGAATGTGTAAGTCGCTCCATCCGGTCCGGTCAGAGGATTTGTGACATCGCACATAACTGTGATCTTTGATTCACGGATACGGGGATCGAGTTCGCTGACATCGATGGAATCAACCAGGGCGAGATCGCCGCCTGTACCCTGCAGCTGGTTTCCGTTTTTGTCGAGGAACTGAACGCCGAGCGCTCTTGCGCAGCCCATGCCGCCGTCATTGGTGGCACTTCCGCCGATTGCGATGGAGATGTCGCGGAAACCCTTGTCCAGGGCATCGCGGATCAGTTCACCGGTACCGTAGGTTGTTGTGTAAAGTGGATTTCTGAGATTTCTCGGGATCAGAGGAAGACCGGATGCGGCAGCCATTTCGATCACAGCGCGCTTGTCATCCAGCTTGCCATAGCTTGCGGTGATGCGGTCAAGAAGCGGTGAGTAAACCTCAACCTCAATCTTTTCGCCATGTTCCGCAGCGATGACAGCGTCAACCGTTCCTTCACCGCCATCTGCGACCGGAACCGAACTGTACTCCACTTCGCCGAAAACTTCCTTTGCGGCTTTGGCGAGCAGTTCTGCAGTCTGCTGAGAAGTGAGTGAACCCTTGAATGAATCCGAAGCAAATAATAGTTTCATGATAACCTCCGCTTTTTACTTCTTTTCTTCCTCTATATCATAATGAAACCGCTTGCAAAAATGTATGTTACAAATAACAGTATTCCATGATATTTCGTGTATATTATTGTTATACAAAACATAAACAGGCAGGATAATCCATGATCAGTAAAAATACAGCCCAGCAGATCGTCGATACCGTCAAAGACGTCTGCGGATATGACATCAATTATATTTCAACCGAAGGCATTATCATCGCTTCCACTTCACCCGAGCGCATCGGCGACTTCCATGAAATCGGCCGGAAAGCTGCTGTTTCCAAAGAAACTCTGGAAGTCTATGACAACAATGCGTTTGAAGGCGCCCAGAAAGGCGTCAATATTCCCTTCACCCACCATGGCCAGGTCATAGGGGTCATCGGCATTACCGGGGAGCCGGAAGAAGTCCGCCGCTATGCAAGACTCGCGCTGCGCATTATGAGGATGCTGCTGAGGGAGCGGGACATGGACGCGTCCAGAGAATTAAGACGTGCTGAATTTTCCTATATTGCCCGTGCACTGACACAGAATGAGCCGGTCAGCTTTGAATATCTGCAGTCCTTTCTTGTACAGAAGAATCTTGATTATCATGAAGATTGCAGAGCTGTGATCATCCATATGCAGATCAGCGACCGCTCGCGCAATGTCACTGCTTATGAAAACCGGTTTGAGACATTTCTTTCCGGAATCCCGAAATCCTTTTACGCATTTGACTATCCGGATAAATACATCCTGATTGTCAGTCAGGAATCCTATGAAAGATGCAGGGATTCATTGAAAGAAATGACTGCTGTTCCTTCCCGGATCGCAGCCGGAAGTGTACAGACTTTGAATCATATTCACCGCTCCTATGATGACGCTCTGCTTGCATTGCATGCGTCGGATGAGCCCTTCAATGAATTTGACAGCCTGGATATTGAGCTGCTTTTCTCACAGCTTCCCAGTTATGCAAAAGAACGGTTCCTGCAGAAAACAGCAGGCGGCCTGAGCGATGATGACATCCGTCTTCTCAGAATTTACTACCGGAACAATATGTCGCTGAAAGCGGCTTCCGATGAACTTTTCATCCATAAAAATACTCTGCAGTACCGTCTGGACAGGATCGGACGTACATGCGGACTGGATCCAAGAAACATCAATGACGCTGCAATCCTGATTGTGGCAATCAAATTAAAGGCAAGTATCCCGCTGAAAAAATGAACCGGATTTTCCGGTTCGTTTTCATTTGCCGAATACAATTCTGACAATCCGCATCTTCACAAAGGAATCGCAGAAGCGGATCAGGATTCTGTAAAGCATTCTGACTTTTTTACGCAGATCGCGGTAGCCGCTCATATAGCTTCTGGATGTGACGGATTCAAAATCTTCTGACCATCCTTTCAGCTCATCCGGATCCTCCAGGGAGAAATATGCTTCAACATCTGTTATGCCGGCATCTTTCAGCCATGTTTTACGCATCAGATCTGCCCCCTTCCGGTTGCAGGAATCAAAAACAAGCACGGCACCGGGAAACTTCTCTGCCATTGCGCAAAACAGCTTTTTCATATCTTCCGTTCTGAAATAATAGAAAACACCTGCCGCAAAGAAGACAGCTCCTTCCGACGCGTCGATTTCATCCATCCATGAAAAATCATTCAGATCGCATGCGATATTCTTTTCCCTTTCCTTTGCCGGAAGAATCTGATTTCTGATTGCGATCACATCCGGAAAGTCCAGATTATATCCGAAGCATTTACCGTTATTTACTTTTGAAAAGGTATCGTCCAGGCCGCAGCCAAGATTCACTGCAGCCGCTTTGGGATGGGAAGAAAGATACTCCTGCACTTCCCATGCAAGATCATACTGCCGCTGCGCAGCTTCAATCGCTCCGAACAGTCCGGCAGCACTTCTCATCTTTTTCTCACGCGACGCAAAATCATAATCCAGCATGCCGCAGATTCTTTCTGCTTCGGGATCATCAAACAGCTGCGGAAATTCTTCAGAGCAGATTTTCCGCGCAAACAGCGGGATTACAAGAGTTTCCTGAATTGTATTCTTTTCAGATCCTTCAAACATAAGTGTGGGTAAAAATCTTTGAACAAGTAACAGGTTTTATGCCGGAAGCCGTATTTATACAGGGCATTCCCCGTGTACACTTGTGCGAAGGTGTTGCCAACGGGCATTAGTTCTGAGGACACCTTCGTCTTTAGGGGTGCGGGGAATGAGGCCCCTGTGTCAATATGGCTGAGGAATAAATCTGTTACAGAATCGTATTTGTTTGTTTTGCCGTCCGGGTCCGGCGGACGGAACGGGGCTAGGGATAACCAATTGAAAAAGTCATTTCAATAGTCGTATCTTATTAACTGCTAAATCAATAGAAAGACATATTGAAATGACAGTTAATACGGTAGTGAAGAAAGCTCTTGGTGTCAAGAGTATGGTTGTCAATTCCATGGAATTGACTAAAACAGCGAAAGGCGAATCCAAGCTGATCGTCCACGCAAGACCGCATAAGAATAAGCAGTGCAGATGCCCGTATTGCGATAATGGCAGGCGGCTGCCTATCTACGATTCTTCCCATGAGCTGAGTCATTGGCGCGCACTTGACTTCGGCGGACTTCTCGTTGAGATCGAGAGTGAATCTCCCAGAGTAACATGCCCTGTGCATGGAGTAGTCACAGCTGCGGTTCCATGGGCTTTTCCAAAAAGCAGATTTACCAAGGATTTTGATCTGACTGTTGCCTGGATGGCCAGAAGACTGAACAAGAGTGCAGTATCCTCCTATATGCGGATATCCTGGGAAACAGTCGGCAGATGTGTATCCAGGGCCAGAGAATATCTTGAGCCGGATACTTCATCGAGACTGGATGAGCTCAAGCGGATAGGAATTGATGAAACCTCATATTCCAAAGGACATAAGTACATCACAACCGTAGTAAATCATGACACCAATACCGTTGTGTGGGTGGCTGAAGGCCATGGAAAATCTGTGCTGGAGGCTTTCTTTCAGCAGCTCACACAGGAACAGAGGGATGCCATTGAAGTGGTATCCGGAGACGGTGCAAGATGGATCACAGCCTGTGTTGATGAATACTGCAATAATGCCTGCAGGTGTACGGATCCTTTTCATGTCGTTGAATGGGCAACGCAGGCTTTGGATGAGCTGCGCAAGGAAGCCTGGAGAGAAGCCAACAATGAACTCAAAACACTGAAGAAAGAAATCAAACGCGGACGTGGAAGACCGGCAGAAAATGATCAGGCATCAAAGATCCTGTCAACCGCTAAGGAAAGGGCCAAAGAGATCAAGAACAGCCGTTACGCATTAGGCAAAGCACCTGAGAATCTGACAGAGAATCAGGAAGTGAAGCTGGCAATGATACAGGCAAATGACAATCGCCTGTACCGTGCATATATGATGAAGGAATCATTGAGACTTCTGCTGAAGACCAAAGATCCGATCAAAGCAGAGATGGAACTGAATCATTGGCTGTCATGGGCACAGAGATGCAGGATACCAACATTTGTCGAACTGGGACGGAAGATCAAGCGGCATAAGGAATTCATCATGAACTTCATACGAACGGGTATCAGTAATGCCAGAGTGGAAGCGAATAACAACAAGATCAGCCTTCTGATCCACAGGTCCTTTGGATTCAGAAATCTGACCAACCTTGTGGATCTGATTATGCTTGTTTGTTCAAATATTGTTATACCGCTTTCCAACAGAGCATCTATGGTCAAAAAGTCTGCATAAAATCAGAACTTTTGACCATTCAGCTACAAGTTTTTACCCACAACTATGTTAGAAGAGTCTCTTTTCAATATGAAATTTCTTTTCCATTTTCGCCAGTCTTTCCGGTTAGTTCAGTATAACTCACAACTGAAGGCTTCGCATAAAAAAAGAACCGGTTCATTCCGATCCGGTTCCGTGCTCTCTTATAAATCAAGCTTCTGGCTCATCTCACCGCGGATATCCCGCTCCATATTGAAGCGCACCTGATCCGCATCCTGATAAACACTGAACAGGTAATGCAGTTTGGCAACCGCAGCTTCCGTTGTCATATCCCTGCCGCTGACCGCGCCGGCTGAGCGAAGCAGGCTGCCTGCCTCATATGCATTCATATCCACCGTTGCCTGCAGGCATTGCGAGCAGACGGTAATGACTGTGCCGTTATCAGCCGCTTTTGCAAAGATCGGCAGCAATGTTTCCGGATCGCCCGGCATATTGCCGCTGCCGAATGTTTCCAGAACAATTCCTTTCAGCTTATCGGTAAAAATGGATTCGAATACTTCCTTCTGAATGCCCGGGAATACTTTCATGACCGCAATCGGAACTTCCGCAAACGGACGGCATTCAAACTTTCCGCTGCGGTGGGCAAGGAATGAATTCTCATTGTACTGAATTGAAATCCCTGCTGTAGCCAGCGGCGCATAGTTCGGGGATACAAATGCCTGCATCCCGTCGGCTGAATATTTAGTTGCCCGGTTTCCTCTTAAAAGCAGGCCGCCGAAATAAATGCATACTTCCTTTACCTTCGCGTCGCCGGCAATCATCATGGAAGTAATCAGATTGTCTCTTCCATCGCTTCTTGTTTCGCAGAGCGGAATCTGCGAACCGGTCAGAATCACCGGCTTGCTGAGTCCCTTCAGCATAAAGGAAAGAGCGGAAGCTGTATAAGCCATTGTGTCGGTTCCGTGCAGAACGACAAATCCGTCAAAACGATCGTAATTTTCAGCGATTGCAGATCCGATCAGGTTCCAGTCCGAAGCTTTCATGCGGCTGGAATCCAGCAGCTTCGGTGTTTCCATGAATTCCCATTCCGGCATATCTTTTGTCTTCAGGGAATCCATATGAAAAACCGCTTCCCGGAAATATTTTCCGTCCGGCCTGTAACCCTTCTCGGTCCGGGTCATACCGATTGTACCGCCTGTATGCAGCAACAGAATTCTGCTCATAATGACCTCCAGATGATATTAAATACGGATGAATCCTTCATCCATATTATAATGCACCGAAACAGGAAACGCACTGCCTGCACCATTTGCCTCAGGATAACATTTTTCATGTTAGAATCATCATATGAGTGAAACAGGAACGGTCCGGATTGTATTGGCATCCGACAACCATGGCGACAGTGAATCGCTTCGGTATCTGCGCGATACATACAGCGATTATGATTACTTCGTACACTGCGGCGACTCGATCATGTCTGCAAAGGATATGGAAGGATGGATCTGTGTCTGCGGCAACAATGATTTCCAATACGGAAGCGCAGTGCCTGACCAGCAGATTCTGGAAGCTGCCGGCCACAGGATCTATATCTGCCATGGACATATGGATTTTATTTCCTATTTTCACTACAGACCGATGGCCGCAAGAGCTGCCGCGAAAAACTGCGATCTTGTTTTCTTCGGCCATGTCCATACCGTTCATGATGAAACGGTTGACGGAATCCGGATTCTCAATCCCGGTTCCCTTCTGCATAACCGGGATGGCTCCGCGCCGACTTACATGCTGGTGCATCTGAGTGAAAACAATATCAATGTGCAGGTTATGCAGTATCACAGCAGTACCCCTTCACTCAAAGAGGACGGATGGCTGATGAAACTGATCCGTGCCCTGCAGAAACTATGAATATTCCTCTTCCTGAACAGAAACGGAGAAACTATATGAAAACCAAACGTATTATCTTCTGCTTCCTCGGTGTTGTGATCATCGGCCTTGGCTGTGCTTTGTTCAAGCAGTCAGCCTGCGGCAATGACGCTTTCACCGCCCTGAACATCACCATTTCCGAACGGACCGGTATTTCTCTTGGAACAGTGACCGTGCTGATGAACTGCATCTATCTCATCTTCCCTCTGATCTGGGGAAGAAAGTACATCAACATCGGTACGATCCTGAACGGTGTCCTGCTCGGCTACATTGTAGATTTCTTCTTCAAACTGATCCACGGTGCTTTCGGCGATCCTGCATCCCTGGCGATCCGGCTGATCTGGCTGGTTCCTGCAGTCATTGTCATTTCGCTCGGCATCTCCCTGTATCAGACAGCGGATCTCGGTGTCGGACCGTATGACTATCTCGCACTCGGTCTGCGCGATCACATGCATTTCCCCTATTTCGCATGCCGCATCTTCACCGATTCCATGTGTGCCCTTGCTGCATGGCTGCTGGGCGGACTGATCGGTATCGGTACATTGCTGTGTGCGCTGTGCCTCGGACCGTTCACTCAGTTCTTCGACCGGATGGTTTCCTTTAAGCTCATGCCCGAACAGGCAAAATAAACCTGCAATCCACCTTGTAATATTTGATGGTTTACGGCACCTGTCAGTTTTGACGAAGGTTCCGTACAGCGCTGTCATCTGATCTTCTGATCAGTATATTCCGCCCATCTGCGGTCAGTGAGGAATAAGCGATGCCGACAAAAAAACAACGGGAAGCCAACAGAAGAGCTTTCAAAAAAATGAACACCAAGGAAAAGATTTCCTATGTGTTCGCCTACTACAAGCTGCCGATTTTCACAGCATTCGCTGTGACGGCATTTATCATTTCATTGATCGTCTATAACGTTATCAAAAAAGATCCGGTTCTCTATACCGCTTATGCGAACATCGAAGTCAGCGATACGCTGAATCAGCTGCTTACCGACGGGTATATCGAAACATCCGGGAAAAATTCCAAAAGGCAGGAAGTTCTTGTTTACCGTGATCTTTATATAACCGATGATGAAACCGGTGCGGATCACGATTACGCATATGCTTCAAAAATGAAAATCATCGGTGCGATCAGCGCAAAGCAGCTGGATGTGGTTCTGATGAACAAAGGCGCATATGATCTGATGTCATCAAGCGGTTTCCTGCTCGATCTTGAGGCTTCAAAAGAAATCAATCCGCAGTTTTATCAGACAATGTCACCCTATTTCGAGAAAAATAACGTGATTGTCAGCGACAACTCTGTGGAATACAGTCTGAACCAGGCTGATACCTACGAATCGGTCACGGAGGATTTCAGCAACGGAGTGAATGTATCTTCCTTCGCGCCGTTCAGGAATGCCGGCTTTGACGGTGAAGTCTATGCCGGAATCATTGCGACCACAAAACATATTGACGAAGCATTTTCGTTCATTGCCTGGCTGCCTGACGCAGAGGCGGCAGGAACTGAACAGTAACTGAAAGGGAACCCGGGCGGTTCCCTTTTTAAGTCGGTAAAAAAAAGATTCTGCAGGCAGTGCGCGGAATCTCATCAGACGGATATTTATTCATTTTGTTAAAGCGGATGCCTGCGGATCATTTCTTTAATACTCAGTGCTTTAAGCTGAGCTTTCCGTAATTCATGGAGTACGCAAGGGTCATATGAAGTACTGCGTACTGCGTGAACATGAATAAAGCGAAATATAAGTATGACATTTTCTACTGTACCTCCTTTTGCGTGCAGTAGAGTATTTTACTCCTTTTTCTTTCGTTTGCAAGTTTTATGTGTCCTGCGTTTTCTGCACACAGGTATAATGAAATTGACGAAATGATGTAAAGATAATCGATGAAACAGGAGGCTCTTATGATTGTAAAAGCTGTCATGGTTCCCCATCCTCCGATTGCATTGCATGAAGTCGGAAAAGGTGAGGAACAGAAGATTTCCGATACATTGCAGGCCTATGATCAGGCAATGAAGGAAATAGCCGGCGCAAATCCGGATACTGTTGTCATTCTTTCTCCGCACGCATTAATGTACAGAGACTGGTTCAACATTTCCAAAGGTTCAAAGGCATATGGAGATATGGCCCGTTTCCGTGCGCCGCGGGTGGAATTTGAAAAAGAATATGATGAAGAATTTACACACACGCTGACAGAGATGCTGGAACAGGCCGGTTTTCCCGGCGGAACTGAATATGACAAGGATCCGGATCTTGACCATGGAACGATGGTGCCGCTTTATTTCCTGAAGCCTTACCTGCCCGACTGTCCGATTGTGCGGATCGGACTCAGCGGACTGTCCCTGCCGATGCACTACCGCTTCGGTCAGTATATCGCTAAAACAGCTGAACTGCTGAACCGCAGAATCGCAGTGATCGCCAGCGGCGATCTGGCACATTGCCAGAAGACAGACGGTCCTTATGGATTCAAGCCGGAAGGTCCTGAATATGATGAAAAGATCATGAAGACAATGGGCAGCGGACGGTTTGATGAACTGTTCGGCTACTCCCCTTCTTTCCTGGATGCCTGCATGGAATGCGGACACAGGGCCTTTGTGATTCTGGCAGGAATCCTGGATGGTATTTCAGTCACCCCGCACGTTCTTTCGCATGAAGCGACTTTCGGTGTCGGCTACGGAATCATTACATATGAGATCGGCGGTAAAGATGAAAACAGGCATTTTTTGAAACAGTATGAAGACAAAGAAAAGTCCAGAATACAGTCTTCATCTGCTTCATCCGATCCTTATGTTCAGCTGGCAAGACAATCCGTTGAATACCATGTCCGCACCGGACTGGTTCTTCCGATGCCGGATGGGCTTCCTGAAGAACTGAAGACAAACCGGGCAGGATGCTTTGTGTCAATCCATGAACACGGCAATCTGCGCGGCTGCATCGGCACCATTTCAGCCGTGAAGAATTCGCTGGCAAAGGAAATCATCGACAATGCGGTCAGTGCATGTTCACGCGATCCAAGATTCAGCCCGGTTTCAGAAGAGGAGCTTCCCTTCCTGGAAATCAATGTCGATGTGCTGGGGAAAGCAGAGCCTGTGAACGACCGGTCGCAGCTTGACGCAAAGAAGTACGGTGTCATCTGTTCCTCCAGAGGCAGAAGAGGATTATTGTTACCGGATCTGGAAGGTGTTGATACGGTTGAACAGCAGATCTCCATTGCCTGTTCCAAAGGAGGCTTTGATCCGGATGCGGATGATCTGGTCATCGAGCGCTTTGAGGTAATCCGCCATGTCTGAAATCATCTGTGAAGTCTGTCCGCATCATTGCCATCTGAACGACGGGCAGACAGGTTTCTGCAAAGCCAGGATGAATGAAAACGGGAAAAATGTATGCCGCAATTACGGGAAACTCACCTCGGTCGCGGTTGATCCGGTTGAAAAGAAACCGCTGTACGGATTCTATCCCGGTTCAAAGATTCTCTCCGTCGGGAGCTTCGGCTGCAATCTTGCCTGTCCCTTCTGTCAGAATTATTCCATCTCCGCCAGAGATGATATAGAAACAATGTACATCAGCCCTGAGCAGCTGCTTTCCATTGCCCTTCGCCATCCGGAAAGCATCGGTATCGCATTTACCTATAATGAACCGTGTATCAGCTATGAATATGTTCTCGACTGTGCCCGCCTGCTGAAAAAGCACGGTCTGAAAACCGTGCTTGTCACAAACGGATGCGTCAGTATGGAGATTCTGGAAAAGCTGATTCCTTATACGGATGCGATGAATATCGATCTGAAAGGAGACCGCGCTTTCTATCAGGAACTTGCCGGGGATTATAATACCGTAAAGAAATGCATTGCCTATTGTGTGCCGCGCACACATACAGAAGTAACATCATTGATCATCCCCGGGAAAAATGATTCGGATGAACTGATGGAGGAACATGCCTCATGGCTGGCTTCGCTGGATCCGGATCTGATCCTGCATCTTTCACGCTATTTCCCCCGCTACCGCTATCACATTCCGCCGACCGATCCGCAGATTCTCTTCAGGCTGAAAGAAATTGCGGAAAAATATCTGCGGCATGTGTATCTTGGAAATATATAACAGCGAAAACAAAAGGTGTCATTCCCGATGGGGAGTGGCACCTCATTTCTGTTTTCCGTTATATTCCAGACACAGCATGGTCAGATCGTCGAACTGCTCAGCGTCTTTGACAAAATCATTGACCGCCTTGATGACATTTTCCAGGATGTCTTCCGGAGTTCCTCCCGGATTCCTGTTCAGTGCTTTCAGGAGATTTTCTTCACCGAACATATTCTTGTTCGCGTCTGTCGCTTCCGGAACGCCGTCGGTATAAATGAATAATCTATCACCCGGTTCAAGGGTCAGATCATATTCCTTATATTTGATTCCCGACATGCCGCCGATGACAAATCCATGCTTGTCCTTCAGCAGCGAGAACTGTCCGTTTTTCATGATGAACGGATATTCATGTCCGGCATTGGCCGCTGTCAGTTTTCCGGTGCTGATTTCCAGAATTCCCAGCCATACTGTCACAAACATCTCAACCGGATTGTTCTCACACAGTTTTTCATTTGTACGGGTGAGAATATCTGCCGGCGAAGGGCCCATGGAGGCGTAGCTCTGCACGACGATTTTGGACATCATCATAAACAGCGCTGCCGGAATTCCCTTTCCGGAAACATCGGCGATTACAAGGCAGAGATGATCATCGTCGATCATGAAGTAATCATAGAAATCTCCGCCCACTTCTCTTGCCGGATCCATTACGGCAAAGATATTGAATTCGTTCTGATCGGAATACGGCGGGAAATCATGCGGAACCATACTGTGCTGGATGCCGCTTGCCGTATTCAGTTCCATTCTGATCCGCTCATTTTCCGTTTCAATTTTGTGCTTCTTTTCCATTTTTCTGATTGTGTAGCGGATATAGCTTCTGACTCCCAGTATCATCAGAAGCAGAGCAGCGGAAATCACGGTGACATAGAACCAGACGTATTCGGTGATTGCTTTGGTTTTGGTGATCTTCACGGACATGACTTTGTTGCCGCCGCCCATCTGGTCAACCAGCTGGATGATAAAGCTGTACTCTCCGCCCTTCAGGTTTGTATAGCTGATGGGTCCGAGATCGCTTCTTCTGACTGTCGTGAAAGAATTGTCGAAGCCTTTCAGACGGTATGTTACCTGCGGATCAATCAGAGAATAGTTATATACATAGGTGTGAATCGTCAGTTTCCTGACACTGGAATCAATCTTGAAATTCCCGTCCGCATCCGGCCAGATCCGCTGATCATCCGCTTCGATATAGGGAACGGATGCTTTCAGATTGGTAATATTGACATACGGCGTATTGATATTGATCCTTGCGACACCGCTCGCACCGGCAATATACAGATTGCCTTCCTCTGTCAGCCAGCTGTAGGAGTTTGCGGTTGCGATGCAGGGAAGTCCGTTGGAGATTCCGTAGTAAAGCGGATCGATTGCCTTGTTGTTGATCAGCTGGATCGTCGGCACGGCATAGATGCCGTTGCTGGAGAGGATCCACATGATATCGTCTTTGTTTTTATAAAGATCGAAGTTATTGGAATACGGGAAATGATCAACGGTATGAAGCTGATAGTCATTTGCGGAAATCCATGCCAGGGAGTTTCCTGTCACAACCCAGTAAAGCGCATAATCCGGATCATATTTGATCCGCATGACCGATCCTGAGGTCAGTCCTTCGTTTTCTCCGATATGGATGGTTTTCCCGTCTTTGAGAATATAGATGCCTCCGCCGTCAGTGCCGCAAAGGATTTCGCCCTTATCCCCGTTTTCCACACAGAGGATCTCGGTATTGGCAATTCCGTCTTCCGAGCTGTAGCCGGCAACGACCTCATCGCCTTTGATCACATTGACGCCGCCTGTTACAGCCGCAAGGTATGTTCCGTCATCGCATTCCTCAACGCGGCGCGCATTCTTGGAATACAGTCCGTTTTCATCCGAGTAAATCACAATATCGCCATGATCATAGCGGATGATGCCGTACTGTCTCCATGCCGCAATCCATAGTCTTCCCTGACTGTCAAGCATCAGTGAACGGATACGGACCCCGTCAAGCATGGACAGAAGATTGGCCGGTTGATCTGAAACATATTCCCCGGAAGGATAACGGATTGAAGTGACCGGCAGTTCCTGCAGAACGCTTCCGTCGCTCCCGATCACTTTCAGGCCGGAATCCGTTGCGATGAACAGCTGGTCATCCATGATGCATGTGGAATTGACTACATCTCTTTCCAGATCGTATTTCCGGAAAATATCCGAGAACTGGTTCGGGACGATTTTCATGATTCCCTGTCTGGTTGAGGCAAACCAGAGGTTGCCTTCATAGTCCACGGTCATCTTGTAAATCGAATTGTCCATCGGCAGGTTTTTAAGCGGCTGGACACTGTCGCCATTCAGAATGCCGATGCCGTTTCTGAAACAGAACCACAGTTTGTTATTGACATGCGCGATGTACTGCGCCTGCA
Source organism: uncultured Erysipelotrichaceae bacterium (assembly GCA_947167125.1). GTDB lineage: Bacteria > Bacillota_I > Bacilli_A > Erysipelotrichales > Erysipelotrichaceae > Bulleidia. The sequence goes on along the minus strand of CAMVGT010000004.1, from coordinate 52,201 downwards.
CAAGACCGTAAGTCTCGACAAGGCTCAGCGTATTTGCATAATCTTCATACGCAAAGTGCAGCAGAAGACCTGTATCTCTTTCAAGATAAACATAGCCGGGGTTGAACGGATCTTCAGAAAGACAGGTGATATTGCCGTATCTGGAGTCTTCATGGCTGAAGTAATAATGGATTCTTCCGTCGCGGATGATGAATCCGTCGCCTTCATTTGTGATGCCGAAGATATCCCCGTTTTCCCCTGCACTGAGAGACTGGACAAAAACCCTGTACACACGGGGATCATTGACATAATACTGATTGAATTCTTCATCATAAACAGACAGACCCGCAGTGGTTCCGACATAGACTCTTCCATGATTGTCTTCCGCAATGGAGCGCACGGATGAGGAACCGATTCCGTCTTCAGTAGTGAAATGCTTTGTCTTATCCCGGTCCATGACAAACAGGCCGTTCTCATTGGTGCCGATCCACAGCTTGCCTTTGGAATCTTCATGAAGACATTTGACGGTTGTGATTCCGGAAAAGGAATCGATTCTTTCAAATGTATTTCCGTCATAGCGGACAAGTCCGGCATAGCTTCCGATCCAAAGGAAACCTTCCTTCGACTGGATGATGGTATTGGCTTCTGAAGTCGGAAGTCCGTTGGAATTGTCATAGAGAATTGCGGAATAACCGTCGCTGTAGCCCATCAGTTCGCCGGTCAGCTGCTCATTCTGGATATTTCCTTCTTCCGTCAGCCAGTCATCGGCAGCTGCCGGAATATCAAAGTTCACAATAAAGGCGCATGAAAGAATCATGCAGACAAGGATTCTGCATATTTTTCTGAATACCGTTTTGTATGTGGATATGAATCTGCTCATTTCTGTTTTCTGAAAGCAGTCAGGTATTTCCGCTTTTCCTGTTCTTATATTTTACAATCTTTGCATTCCTTTGAAAATGAATATAAACCCCTTCTTTCCGTTCATTCCCTTAAAAAGAATACAGCCTGAAATACTGCCCCTTCCGCAGGACAAAGAAAAACTTCCTTCCGGAAGTTTTTCAGTCAGATGTTTATGCAAATCTGTTTCTTATTTGCACTCAGCTGCGCCGAGGTCAACGCCGTTGTTGAAGTTGCGTGCATTTTCAAGAGTAACTGCTGCGATTGCCTGCAGTGCTTCTCTTGTGAAGAATGCCTGGTGCGATGTCAGAACAACGTTCGGGAACATCTGCAGTCTTGCAGTGATGTCATTGACCAGGAAGTCATCGGAGTGGTCTGTGTAGACGTTGGCATCTTCGCCTTCGTATACGTCAAGACCGACAGCGTGGAACTTGCCCTGCTTCAGAGCTTCGATCAGAGCTTCTGTGTCAATCAGTCCGCCGCGGGCTGTATTGACGAGGATAGCTGTATCCTTCATCTTGGAAATCGCGTCTGCATCGATCATATGATATGTGCCGTTCGGGCCCATGATCAGCGGAGCGTGCAGGGAGATCAGGTCGGATCTTGCCAGCAGTTCGTCCTTGGAAACATAAGTCAGCAGGCCTTCATCAACCAGCTTCTGGTTCGGATAAGCATCCCAGCCGATGACTGTCATGCCGAAGCCTTTGCAGATGTGAGCCATGCACTGGCCGATCTTGCCGGTACCCATGATGCCGGCAACCTTGTTATGGAGGTCAACACCGAGCAGACCGGAAAGAGCGAAGTTGTTGTCCCTAACCTTGTATACAGCCTTGTGCATACGGCGGTTGCAGGTCATCGCAAGAGTGATTGCATGTTCTGCGACTGCGTAAGGGGAGTATGCCGGTACACGTGCAACTCTGATTCCGCATTCCTTGGCAGCCTGCAGATCGACATTGTTGAAGCCTGCGCAGCGGAGCAGGATCAGCTTGATGCCGCATTCATGGAGTTTTTCAACAGCGGCTCTCGGGCATTCGTCATTGACGAAAATACATACAGCATCAAAGCCCTTTGCGAGGCCTGCTGTTTCAGGAGTCAGACGTGCATTGAAATACTTGATATCGCAGTTGTACGCGCCTTCGCCTACGTCTCTTGCCAGTTCACTGAAGAAAATTCTGTCATAGTCCTTGGCACCGAAGAAAGCGATCTTGAGAACAGGAACTTCCTCGTATCTCTTCAGTCTGTGATCCAGTTCATCCTTGATGACTGCCAGAGCGTGGTCTTCATCGCCGCCTTCTGCGGAGATCTCAAGAATGGATCCCTGCTGAGCGTCCAGTGCGAGAATCTGAAGAACGTTGTCGCCGTTTGCGACTTTGTCACCGCATTTGATGACAATCTGTGAAGGCAGGGAAACACATGCCTGCGCAACGAAAGCGGCAGGACGTGCATGCATTCCAAGCGGGCTGGTGATTTCATAGGTAATAGTTTTCATTTTTTTTCTCTCCTTACTGATCCTATGCAATGATTTGTTACGTGATTGATTACAATAAAATCATACTACATATTTCTTAAGATAAGGGATCAAACATTCTTTGATTGCCGTCTTTTTGCAAGAATACTGCTTTTGATCAGATCTCTGAGTGCTCAATCAGCTCAATCAGCTCTGCGATATGCTCGCATACGATGCGCGCATTCTCCTTTACATGGGGAAGCGCTGAGCTCACGCATGCCCCATGCACGCCGAAACGGATCAGAGGAATATCATTGTCCGCGTCCCCGAATGTATAGACATCATTGACACCGATTCCGATCTTTTCCATCAGCATCTTCAGTCCGTTTGCTTTGGAAACATCCCTGCGCACAACATCGGCCACATAGCGGTTGGCATAGCAGATCAGTTCGGGATAAATATCTGTAATATATTCAGCAGCGGCTGAAGCGGATTCCGTATCATCAAAGGAAAGAACGATCTGCGCGTATTTTCCTGTCTGCCGCAGTTCTTCTTCCGTAAGATCCGGCTCCAGGGTCAGATACCGCTTTTCTTCAAGATCCGGATGAATCATGATCCTGTGGCGGTAGTATCCGTCATTTGCCACAAAGCAGACCATATGTTCCTGCGTATGCGCATAGTCCATAATTTCTCTGGCAAGATCGGGATCCATATAAGAGGATGCCATCACATTCTGATCAGCGTCATAGACCATTCCGCCGTTGTTGGTAATGAAATAATCCGCTTTGAGGCCGTTCTTATCCGCCTCCATCTGAATGGATTCCATGGAACGTCCGGTATCAATCACAAACAGATTTCCGTTTTTCCGCCAGCGTTCAATCGCTTCAAGGTCACGCTGTTCCATTTTCTCCGCAAACCGCAGTGTTCCGTCATAATCCGACGCAATCAGTTTCATAAGGTTTCCTCCGCCAGTGGTTTCACTTCTATTACAGATTATTATACCTGCAGGAAGGATGGATTTCCTACATGCCTGCGGTTCGTTTTTTTCCCCGTGCATGCCGGAATTGTTATATGATTCTTTTGCAAAGCCGCAGTCTGCGGAATCGGAAAGGAACAATATGGCAAAAACAACCGCGAAAGATCTGACCAGCGGCAATATCGCGAAACAGATCATTATGTTTTCCCTGCCTCTGATGCTGGGCAATATTTTCCAGATGCTTTATAACACCGTTGACTCCATCGTTGTCGGAAACTTCGTCGGCACACAGGCCCTGGCCGCAGTCGGATCAACGACAATGATTGTCAATCTGTTTGTATTCTTCTTTAACGGGTTTTCCGTCGGTGCCGGCGTTATTATCGGCCGGTTCTTCGGCTCGAAGAATATGGAACGTCTCCATGATGCAGTGGAAACCGTCATGACATCCACTTTTATCCTGTGCGTGGTCTTTACGGCACTGAGCATAGCACTGGTAAAACCGATGCTTCACATGATGAGCACACCGGATGATGTCTTTTCCAGCGCTGTTACTTACCTTCGCATTTATTTTGCCGGCATTTCCGGTCTGATGATCTACAACATCGGCAGCGGCATCCTGAGAGCGGTCGGCGATACAATAAGACCTCTGTATTTCCTGATTCTGACAAGCATCGTCAATATCGTTCTCGACCTTGCCTTTGTATTGATTTTCCATCTTGGAATTGCCGGTGTCGCTCTTGCGACAATCATTGCGCAGTTCATCTCGGCAGCGCTTGTACTGATTCTTCTGATCCGTACAGATGATGTCTATAAATTCACACTCAGGGACATGAAGATTGATACGGAAATTCTCGGACGGGTGTTCGGTGTCGGTCTGCCGACTGCCATTCAGTCAGTGATTACAAGCTTCTCCAATGTCTTTGTGCAGTCGTATATCAACTACTTCGGTTCCGCTGTCATGGCAGGATGGAGCTGCTACAACAAGATCGATATGTTTATCATGCTGCCGATGAGTTCCATGGCAATGGCTGCCACAACATTTGTTTCCCAGAATATCGGTGCCGGCAAATTCAAGCGTGCCCACCAGGGTACCATCACAGCCAACGTGCTGACGCTTCTTGTCACAGGTGGCATCGCGGCAGTCATCTTCATCTTCGCCTCCCCTTCTGTTTCCCTGTTTACAAACGATCCGGAAGTTGTCAGCTGGGGAGCCATCTTCTTAAGAACAAACGTCTTCTTCATGCTTACCAACTGCATCAACCAGGTGCTTGCCGCAGCTTTAAGAGGACGCGGCGATTCAAGAGGACCGATGATCCTGATGCTGACAGGATTTGTCGCAATCCGTCAGACCTATCTCTTCATCATGACCCGCTTCATCTCCAACACCCCGGTTACAGTCGGCTTCGGCTATCCGGTCGGATGGATGGTCACATGCCTTCTGATGGTGACATATTATATCCGCCAGCAGAAACGCTATTCAGAACAGGGCGGATACTGAGCGTTATAAAAACAGATTTCCATATGAAAAGTGCCTGCATCTGCACGCACTTTTTTCTGTTTCTCAATTATGATTTCCGTTTACATGATTGGATCAATACGGCTGTCGGTTCAGCCGTTATTGCGGATTTTATCATCAATCTCCTTTAACGGTACACGCGGCACATCGGCAAAAGGATTGCCTGCACCGTCAACCTTTTCAAGATCTTCCATGCTGAGAGTTTCCGCTTCTTTGCGTTCTGTTTCTTCAATCTTTGTTTCAGTTCTGTCCGGATTCATGTTTTTCCTCCTTTGCATTATCATTCACCAGCCTGAAAACATATAAGAATCATCATTACGGAGCTGCCTGTACATATATCATATCAGTTTCCGGTAAATGTCAGAATCTGATCTGCTGTTTCCCTGATCTGTTCTTCCGGGGTGATTTCCGCCTGTCCGTCTCCTCTTTGTGCACCATATAAACCGAAGTCCGCATGATTGCCGCCTTCGATTACATATTCTGCAGAATCAGACGGCCAGAATTTTTTATTTTCTTCATAGACTTCTTTTTCCAGGCATCCGTCGTTTTCTCCGTAAACAGACAGCAGTCCGATGCTGTCGCTGATTTCCTTTGTCGGATAGGATGCCAGAAGTATCAGACCGTCCACTTTTTCGGGATGATTCACTGCAAACAGAGAAGCAGCTGTTCCGCCCAATGAATGGCCGCTGAGATACCAGCTGTCATAGGAATACTCATTCATGACAGCCTCTGCTTTATTGATGCCAAGTACCGCCATATGCGCCGGCATTTTAATCAGAAAACAATCCGTTCCGTTTTCCGCAATTTCATACATTAACGGTGCATAAGCCTTTGTATCGACTTTTGCGCCGGGGTAGAAAATCAAAGCCTGCTCTGTACCCTTTCCGTCAAAGAAATATCCGGATCTGATTTCTTCAACATTTACCGAATCCGAACTTATGAGACAGGTTTCGCATTCCGGGTCGGCATGATAGTAAACCGATAAATACGATCCTGTTACTGCAATTGCTGCAGCCATAGCGAGAAGGATGGAACGAAGCACCAGCTTTTTCCGTGAAAGATTTGCGTTCCGCCAGATCAGTTTTGTCAGCAGAAATCCGGCGGCGATACAGACCGCGAAAGCAGCAGCAGTTAAAAATATATATTTCATCTGAAAAAAGCTCCGTATTGTTACGGAACTTATTATAGACAAAAACAGTCAGTATGGGCGATCTTTTCAATCATCCGCGGTTACTTTCAGGTCTTTATAGAAAGCTTCTGTGCCTGTATCCACATAGAATCCAAGTCCGCCTTTGATTCCTTTGCCGTGCTTCATTCCGTTCACACACAGAACCGGATTTTCCATATCATTGACATAGAATTCTGCATTTTCATCATGAATCACAGCTTTCAGATCGATCCATTCATCCAATCCGATGTCACAGGGTGCTTCATAACCGGTAATTCCGTGTTCACGGAAATAGGCAAATGTATATCCGGGATAGGAAAAATACTGGCTGCCGTGAGAAGCACGGACCGGATCGGGATGCCTTCCGTTTGTAGGCCGGACATAATAGGACTCAAATTCCGATCCGTTTTCATTTACACGGAAAACAATGCCGATAAATCCCCTTGCAAAATCCGGTGCATCCGGAAGCAGACGGCTCAGCATTTTCACTTCAATCGTCCCGTTATGAAACTGAACACCGTTCACAAGTACGTATGTGTTTTCATCAAAGATATCCAGTTTTTCATGTTTCTCAACACGCAGGACCTTTTCGCCGTTCAGCAAAACATCAGAAGCTCTTGTATGAACAGCTGTCACATTCATTTCATCAATCATCATATTATCGGTATCCTTTCTTCCTTCAGAATATACCAAATCAATAAATGCCGGCAAAGAAAAATGATATGTACATAAGCATATCGTCTGTCTGCTCCGTGAAAACCGCATGCAGTGGCAGCAACGCGTTTTCTTCTGCACTTCATTCAGCCACTCACCATGCCGCAGACAGCAGATGAACCGGGTATAACAAAAACCTGTCTCCCTGCGGTATTCCGCAAAGAGACAGATCTTACTTTTTCAGATTATTTGCGGCAGTGCCGGTGGAATCCCGGACACCGATTGTTTTCCCGCATATTCCTCATGGAATACGGTATGTCTTTAAAACCGTACCGTGCTTTCGAAATGAATGCCGGTCAGAGGTTTTCCGTATTTCCGTTTGCGGCAATGAGTTTCTGATACCAGAAGAAGGAATCTTTCTTCATGCGGTTGAGGGTTCCGTTTCCTTCATCATCGACATCGACATAGATGAAGCCGTATCTCTTGCGGATTTCACCGGTACCTGCAGAAACAACATCAATGCAGCCCCATGTGGTATAGCCGATCAGATCAACGCCGTTATCGATTGCCTTTTCCATTGCCTGGATATGCCTGCGGTAGTAATCAATGCGGAACGGATCATGAATGGAACCGTCTTCCTCAACTGTGTCATATGCGCCAAGACCGTTTTCAACGACCATGATCGGTTTTTCATAGCGGTCATAGATCATTTCCAGATAGTAGTCGAGTCCGCTCGGATCGGTGGACCAGCCCCAGTCGCTGTATTCCAGATACGGATTTTTTGTGCCGGTGGACATGTTTCCTCCGACTTCTTCCATACCTGTATGGGTTGTGACATTCTGTGACATGTAATAGCTGAATGTATACATATCAACAGTGCCCTTCTTCAGTTTCTCCAGGTCCTCTTCTGTGATATCAAGATCTTTGACGCCATAGGTATCCCAGATTCTCTTTGCGTAAGTCGGGTATTTGCCTTTGCACTGCACATCGCCGCAGTAGAAGATCTTTGTTTCCCACATATGGCGGTTCCAGAGAATATCTGCCGGATCGCATGTTGCAGGATAGTAGCAGATGCCGCAGATCATGCAGCCGATCATGTTTTCCGGATCAACCGCATGTCCGATCTGTACAGCCTTCGCACTTGCGACAAACTGATAATGAAGCTGCTGAATGCCTTCCTGATAGCGCCACAGAGGAATTTTTCCGTCATAAGTCGGCTGAGGCATGGAGTTGTTGATTTCATTGAAAGTCAGCCAGTACTTGACCAGTCCCTTGTATTCTTCAAAACATGTCTTTGCAAATTTGACATAGAGATCGATGAGGGCACGGTTGTTCCAGCCGTCATATTCTTCTTCCAGATACAGCGGTGTATCAAAGTGCCAGATGGTAACCAGCGGTTCGATATTATGTTTTTTCAGTTCTTTGAATACATCTCTGTAGTGTTCAACACCGGCTTTGTTGGGTTCGTCTTCGATTCCCTTGGGATACAGTCTGCTCCAGGAAATGGACATACGGTATGTTTTGAATCCCATTTCCGCAAACAGGGCAATATCTTCCTTATAGCGGTGGTACTGATCGATTCCTTTGTGATTGGGATAATACTGGTCTTCCAAAACCGCATAATGCGCGCCTTCGGGAAGCTTGTCATGTTTCTTCTTGAAACCGGGATTGCCGTCTTTGTCGATGTAGGTGATGTATCTGGGCTTGTTTACGGTTCCGCCTGTTGTTACATCGGTTAAAGCCGGTCCTCTTCCGTCTTCATTCCATGCGCCTTCGCACTGGTTGGCAGCTGTTGCGCCGCCCCATAAAAAGTTTTTGGGAAATGGCATCTCTTTTCGTCCTTTCTTTTTTAATCGTACCATCCAAAGAGCGACTGCCCTTTGTCCAATAACGCGATCTGTTTCAGTTCATCTTCACTTAATTCAAAATCAAACAGATCGATATTTTCCTTCATTCTTTCTTCTTTCGATGTTTTCGGAATTACCGTGATTCCGTTCTGCAGAAGATATTTCAAAGCGATCTGGCCGCTTGTCTTTCCATGGGCAGCACCGATATTCTTTAAAACAGGTTCATCGAAGATCCGTCTTCTGCCTTCGGTAAACGGAGCCCAGCTTTCCATGACGGTTCCCTTTTCCTTTAAGTAGCGGCTGTAGGAAAGCTGCGGATAATAGACATGGCATTCCACCTGATTGACAGCCGGCACAATTTCACATGACTGCACCAGTCTCTCATACAGTCTTCTGTTCAGATTGGAAACGCCGATTGCCCGCACCTTGCCTGCTTTATAAGCATCTTCAAGAGCCTTGTACATATCGATATAGCGCTCATACGGCTCATGAATCAGAATCAGATCGATATAATCCAGTTTCATTCTTTTTAATGAGTCGTCGACTGCCTTTGCGGTTTTCTGATACGTTCCGTAAGGGCTGTTGATTTTTGTTGTGATAAATACTTCAGAGCGGTCGATTCCGCTCTGACGGACACCTTCTGCGCATTCCGCCTCATTGCCGTACATGATTGCTGTATCGATCAGACGGTATCCAAGAGTGATTGCTTTGGCAACGCAGGAAATGCATTCCTGTCCCCGCAGATCCCATGTGCCGAAACCTGCGGCCGGCATTATGATGCCGTTATTGAGAATTCTGTTTTCCATAATCTGTCATCAATAGGTTAATGCAACAATAACATAGACGATCAGGGTAATGATCATGAAGATTGAAATGAAGGAAGACATGAACGCTTCTTCCGATTCATCTTTGACCAGCGGCTTGAGCTGGGTCGGCAGCGCAAATCCGGTCGGACTCATGAAATAGAGAATCACTGCTGTCCGATAGATGGGATCAGTCATCAAAGACGGGAAGAGAAGGAAGAAGCCTCCGATTGTGAGTGCGCCGCAGAAGATTCTGACCAGTGCTGCTTTTGCGATCGGGCCGATCATTTCCGCCGAAGCATTAAGATCGTAGCCGAGTGTAAAGAGGATCACGCCGGAAATCGGCGCAAGAATCGTATTGACGGTTCCGGTGTAAAGATCGAAAAGCGCAGATGTTTCCAGAATGCCGTACAGACCGCTCAGATTGCAGAGAAGACCGAGTCCTGCTGCGACCACAAATGAGTTGGTAAAGATCTTTTTCAGCATCTGCTTTGTGTCCATGGACCCGGAAGTCTTCGCTGTAATCAGAGCAGGAATCAGGATGAACGCGATAATCGTTCCTGCCATATCGAATGTGACCACATTGATCGCGTACCCTGCTCCGACAATCGTCGAATATAACGGAAGTGCCACATTGCCGCCTTCGCATGTTGTCATCAGATACGGAGTCAGATGGCCGTATCTGTCACCTGTAAACTTTGAAACGAGTTTTCCGATCAGGTATGCCAGAATGAATGCACATGTGACATAGAGAATAATCAGCGCAGTTGTACCGGAAAGTTTCGATGTAAAGATTGCATTGAAAATCAATACCGGAAACAGGACACCGAAGACAAGACTTCTGGCGCCTTCCTTCTGCACCGGGGTAATCCATCCGCGTATTCTTGACACTGCGCCGAGTGCCATCATAAAGAATACCGGAAATAATGTAGTCAGAACATTCATATCTTTGTCCCTTTCTTCCGCATTCAAAGACTGCCGGTCAATGCCGGCAGTCTGCTTTTATTAAAGTTCTTCGCCGTTTGTTTCAATCACATGACGGTACCAGTCAAATGACTTCTTTTTCCTTCTGGAATAGTCTCCTGTTCCGTCGTCATAGCGTTCCACAAAAATGAAGCCGTATCTTTTTTTCATTTCACCGGTTCCTGCAGAAACAATGTCAATGCAGCCCCACGGTGTGTAGCCGAGCAGATCCACGCCATCGATTTCAACTGCCTTTTTCATAGCGGCAATATGATTTCTCAGATAGCCGATTCTGTAATCATCCTGAATCGTTCCGTCTTCCTCAATGGTATCGGCAGCGCCGAGACCGTTTTCAACCACAAACAGAGGTACGTGATAGCGCTCATACATCTGACAGAGCACAATGCGCAGTCCTTCCGGATCAACTGTCCATCCCCAGTCGCTTGTTTCAAGATAGGGGTTTTTGCACGCAAGGAACTGATTGCCTTCTGTTCTTTCGACATTGGGATCTGTGGAGCAGACAGTGGACATGTAATAGCTAAAGCCGATGTAGTCAACCGTTCCCTTCTTCAGAAGTTCAAGGTCGCCATCCTCCATCTCAATACTGATTCCTTCACGTTCAAACTCCTTCAGTTTGTAATTCGGATAATAGCCGCGCACCTGAACATCCATATAGAATTCTTTCTGACGATTGAAAGTGATTGCTTCATAGACATCTTCAGGCTTGCAGGTCATCGGATAGCCGGGTGTATAGGAAACCATCATGCCGATCATATTGGAAGGATCGATCTCATGGCCGAGAATGACTGTTTTTGCGCTTGCGACAAAAATATGATGATGTGCCTGATACAGATGCTGAGGATCATTTTCATGAATACCGGTCTGCGGCCAGCCGGAAAGCACATTGACTTCATTGAATGTCATCCAGTATCTGACTTTTCCCTTATATCTTTCAAAGATTGTTCTGGCATAGAACAGGAAGCAATCGATCACTTTTCTGCTGCCCCATCCGTTGTAATTGTCTGCCAGATACATCGGCATATCGAAGTGATTGATTGTCACAACCGGTTCAATGCAGTATTTCTTCAGTTCATCAAATACTTCCTCATAAAATCTCAGACCTTCTTCATTGACTTCATACATCCCCTGCGGACAGATTCTCGACCAGCTGACGGACATGCGGAAACATCTGAATCCCATTTCCGCAAACAGCGCGATATCTTCCCTGAAATGATGATAGAAGTCTGTCGCATTATGGCTGGGATAATATATGTCCGGCAGGATATAACCGGTTGTGTTTTCCGGAAGCGTGCCGGTTAATGAGAAATCAATCGGAGATGAACCGATTGTACCGTCGGCATTTTTATATGTCATCAGACGGGGTTTCTTATATCCGCCTCCGGTGATCGCATCCATTGTGGACAGTCCTCTTCCCCCTTCGTTATAGCCGCCTTCATACTGATTGGCAGCAGTTGCGCCGCCCCATAAAAATTCTTTGGAAATCCCATATTCTCCTCCTGTTTCTACTGCAGATGATAGATAATCCAGTCGATTCTGCGGATCTGCTCATCTTTTTCATAGATCTCATCCAGCAGTTCCTTCCGGTGAATCCGCAGCTGTTTTGTCAGCTCTTCTGCTTCCCCGTTTTCTGCCATCCGGATCATTCCTTCTGTTTTGTTTTCCGGCAGTCCTGTCTGTGCGATTGCCTCGGATATCTCTCTCTGCATCATCTTCATCTATAATCTAAATGCAGGAACAAGATATATCAAATATCGAATATACATAGTTAGTTATTCAATGCTAGAATATCTATGGAGGTATACTATGGATATCCGTGTACTTCGCTATTTTATTCAGGTAGCCCGTGATGAAAGCATCACCCGCGCTGCACGTTCTCTGCATATTTCCCAGCCGTCTCTTTCCCGTGCAATGAAAGAGCTCGAAGAAGAACTCGGAACCAAACTGTTTGTACGTTCAAATTATTCTGTCCGTCTGACCAATGACGGCATCCGTCTGCGTTTAAGGGCAGAAGATATCGTCTCAATGGCCGATCAGACCCTGGATGAATTCAGAAGAAACGAAGAAACGGTTGAAGGAGATATCCGGATCGGGGCGGCGGAAGGCGAACCTGTGAGAATTCTCGGGCAGACTATGAATGCGCTGAAAGATGAGTATCCATTGATCCGCTATCACATGTATACCGGCGATACGGAAATGCTCAAGGAAAAACTCGACAGCGGCTTTCTGGATTATCTTGTCATAGCGGAAGATCCGGACCATGCAAAGTACCGCTCGCTCGCCCTGCCCCTGGAAGACAGATGGGGTGTCTGGATGAGGAAAGATGATCCTCTTGCGGAAAAAAACAGCGTTGCAAAAAGCGATCTTCTTGATCTGCCTCTTCATGTTTCAAGGCAGGCAATGCAGAAAGATCTCGGGCGCTTCTTCGGTGATGACGCACACCGGATGCACATCGTTTCGACCTATGACCTTGCACATAATTCGATTCTTCTTGCGGAGGAAGGATTCGGATACTGTCTGTCTTTTGAACATCTCGCGGACAGTTCTGAAGACGGCAGTATTGTATTCCGTCCGATTGTCCCGCCGCTGACAACCCGCATGTTTATCATTCACAGAAAGTTTCAGATCTTTTCGCGGCAGGCGCAGCTTTTCCTGGATACGCTTGAAAAACAGGTCGGTGAAACCGAATAAAAAAGACACTGACACACCTGCCAATGTCTTAATCAGATGCCGGGAGGCATCTTTTCTTTTTTACCGTGTAATGATTTCAACCGGAATGTTGAAGATCTTCGCTACCTTGACGATTGTGTCAATATGTCTGCCGATGGCAGCTGCCATATGATGGGTAGGACCTGCTTCGGACCACTTATTGACAAATTCTCTTGCGCCGATTGAGAATCTGGTTCTCATGTTGGTATCGCCGAATGTGAAGATCGGGCCTTCTTCATTGACACCTTCAGCACAGACAAACTTGAAATGTCCGTCTCTGTCCTGGGTGATTGCAAGATAGGTAACAGGGCCGACCGGCGGATAGAACTGTGTCAGATAGCCGCCGCCTGTTTTTCCATGGAATACCGGAACAATCTTCATTGTCGGCTTATGCGCCTGAGAGATGTCCGCATCACCGCTTCCGCTGTGGCCGATGATGCAGATATCTTCGTTGAAGTCGATCGAATACATTTCGGAAAGCTGGCCTGTTCCGGCGAATGTCTTGAGAATGGACATTGCCATCGCGACTTTGATGTCGCCTTCAACTGCGCATGCAGTTCCCTGCTTGATCAGCATCGAGAATGCCGGGATTAACATGGAATCCAGTTTTCCGGCAACTCCCTGCGCGAATCCGTCATAATGGGAAGCGACAAGTCCGAGCTTTTCATCTTTGACCCACTGTTCAAAGGCAACAACATACTTTGCCATATCCCAGACTTTTTCAACTGTGCCGCCGCCTTCGATTTCAAATGTATCAAGGATGTCTTCCGCCTTTGCGCGGATTGCGTCTTCATCTGTGATATTGTCAGCGATTGCCCACATCTTTTCCCAGTCGAACTGCTTTGTATACAGCCACATTCTGTGATAGAGATTGGTTTCATCGATGTAGAGGTCCATCATGCCCGGATAGGGTCTGCCGATCTGGGCAATGTTGGTATCGCGGAATCTTCTTCTGACCTGTGCAGCTTTGCACCATTCCTCAATTTCCTTAGCAACTGCAGGATCGCCGCCTTCGACAACGCCTGTGACAACTGCGCATCTTTTTCCTGCTCTGTTGAGGTCTGCTGTCATTTCACCGACCGCGCCGCAGGCATAGAGTTCGCCAAGCCACTTCGCGTTGTCTGTATGTGCGTAATCAGGAGCCTTCAGCTTCTGCACATTGACAAGAACAACCGGAACATCAAGGTCTCTGACTGCCGGCAGCATGTTATAGCTGGTCGCGTATGTCAGCAGCTGCATGATGACCAGGTCGACATCGGCAGCGCGGAATTTGTCACCTGCCGCCATGGACTGTTCCTTGGTTGTGACAATGCCGCCGTCAATCAGTTCAACACTGTCCGGAATTGTCTTTTTGAATGCTTCATACTGGCCTTCAAATTCAGGAACCAGGGACGGGAACTGAGGAAGATATGCGCCGAGCGCGATTGAGAAGACGCCGACTCTTGCTTTGGTTTCAACTAACATGATCATTCTCCTTTCTCAAATAAGAACTCTTCCGGCAGACTGACATTGAAATCCTTTGCCAGATCGCGGAAATTCTGCGGTGTGATCGTCTGCAGCTTGCGCGGTGCCATGGACATAACCTTGACAAGAATCTCCGCGCTCTTTTCAACTGTATGCATCAGACCGAAGGTTGTATCGAAATCCGGACCGCTGGCAAACATGCCGTGATGCGCCCAGATCGCAACATCATATTTCTTCATCAGTTCGCTTGTCGCAACTGCGATATCTCTGCCGCCCGGCACCATCCAGCCGACAACCCCGACGCCGTCCGGGAAGACAACCGGACATTCCGTTGCCATTTCCCAGAGCTCTCTTGTGAACACTGCGTCATTCAGAGGAAGAACAAATGTCAGTGCGATCGTATTGGTTGTATGGGCATGGTAGATGACTCTGTGTGTGCCGCTGCTTGCCTTTTTCTTCACTTCATGGTTCATCAGGTGGGAAGGCAGTTCGCTTGTCGGTCTGCCGCCATTGCATAAACCCCAGAGAATTCTGTAGTTCTCGCCTTTGTCATCCAGCTCAATGATGCAGGATGTGTCTTCCGGATCCAGAATGACATTGCGGAAATATTTTCCCGAACCTGTCACCATGAAATATTCACCGGCAAGATCCGGAACGGATGTTCCGATTTCTTTCCATTCGGAAGGCTCATGGAAGTATTCCTTCACTTCTTCAACCTCTTCCGGCTTGATGCGGTAGGAAAGGTTGCCGCCGTTTCTTTCATGCCAGCCCTGCAGCCAGCCGTCATTGCATAATCTGATAAATCCCTGTACAAACTTTACATCGAGAATACTCATTGCGGTTTTACCTCCTTGATTTCAAAACTGTCGCGAATGATATTTCTTGCGCTCTGAAGAGAGTCGATTTCTTTTTCTTCAATCATCTGCACCAGCAGATTGCCCAGTGCAGTTCCTTCTGTCGGACCGGCATAGACTGTAAGCCCTGTCGCGTTGGCGGTCATCTGGTTCAGATACATGTCCTGGCTTCCGCCGCCGACAATGTTCATGGATGTGTATTTCTTTCCGGTCAGCTTTTCAAGCGAAGCCACTGCCCTGCGGTAATCATCCGCCAGGGAAATATATACGGTGCGCATGACTTCACCGGTTGTCTGAGGAACTGCCTGGCCGCTGTCAGCGCATGCCTTCTTTACTTCCTCAATCATGGATTCCGGTGCCAGGAATCTGTCTTCATCCACATCGAGCAGTGCGGTGAATTCCTTTGCGTTTTCCGCTTCTTCAATCAGCTTCGGGAAGGAAGGACGGTTTCCGTTTTCATCTGCGAGTTCTTTGCGGATGTTCTGAATCATCCAGAGACCCATGATGTTTTTCAGATAGCGGTAACGGTATTCATATCCGCCTTCGTTGGTGAAATTCTGTTCCATGCTCGAAACACTTGTGATCGGTTCACGGTTTTCCACACCGAGCAAAGACCATGTGCCGGAAGAAAGGAAGACCGCGTTTTCATCTTTTGCCGGAACCGCCAGGAACGCGCTGCCGGTATCATGTGTTGCCGGCAGGATCACCTTCATGTTCAGTCCGGTTCTTTCCCTGATTTCTTCACTGAATTCGCCAAGGACCGTTCCTGCTTCCGCAATCGGCAGGAAGATCTTTCCGGGAAGACCGAGTTTATGAATCAGATCCTGATCCCAGTTTTTTGTATATGCATTCACCAGTGCGGTTGTGCTCGCGTTGGTGTATTCCTGTGCTTTCTTACCGGTCAGAAGATAATTGAGATAATCCGGAATCATTAACATGCATTCTGCCTGTTCCAGCTGTTCGGGATGTTCATTTTTCAATGCCGTCAGCTGATAGACAGTATTGAATTTCTGATACTGAATGCCGGTTTTTTCATAATGTTCCTCAAAGGAAAGAATTCCTTTTTCTTCCAGTTCCCTGCGGACTGTATTGGTTCTTTCATCGCGGTAGGCAACCGCGTCTGAAATTCTGTTTCCGTTTTGATCCAGAAGAACAAAGTCCACAGCCCAGGTGTCGATTCCCATCGTTGCCGGAGCGAATCCTGCTTCTGCGCATGCGGTAATTCCCTGAATCACATGTTCCGCCAGTCCGTCGATATCCCAGCAGAGATGTCCGTTCTTTTCAATCAGTCTGTTTTCGAAACGGTAGATTTCCTTCAGCTGAAGCTTTCCGTTTTCCAGCCAGCCGATGATATGTCTTCCTGAAGAAGCACCGATGTCCACCGCAAGATGATATGCTGTCATGCCAATTCTCCTTTTCTCTTTTTTGTGATCCGCATTATCAATATAGAAGGAATCAAGGTATAATTCCATTGCGGAAAGTCTGCCGTTTTTTTGAAAAAGTCTACTGGAGAATAAGGAATATGCTGACATACAATCTCGACATTGAACAGGGCAGTCTCTGGCTGCGTACAACCCCTTCTGAATTCGCTTTGAAACAGCCCTACATCTGTACGGAAGCAGGCATTTTCTATGCCCGTGAAAATTTCAATACATCCCGTGATTTCAAGGACAGCTGGCTTCTTTTCTATACCCTGGAAGGCTGCGGCATCATCCGTCAGAATGATGTGACAGTGCGTGTTCTGCCGGGACAGGCACTGCTGATGAACTGCCGCTCTCCCCAGTCCTACAGCACCGATCCCTCGGTCGGAAAATGGCACCACTACTGGGCGCACATCGAAGGCACAGGCCTTTCGGCCATGGAAAGTCTTCTGATTCCGGAACGCAGGATTGCGGCTTTTCCGGTATCCGGCAATTCCATTCAGAATCAGTTTGATATCATGCTGAAGAATCTGGAAAGCGCGTCAGCTGAAACCGTGCTGATGATCAGTCTCAGCATCCATCAGATCCTGACCGACCTGACGGTACGCCAGCCTTCCTTATGGAGTTCCAATCAGAAGCTGATCATGAAAAGCGCTGATTATATTCATGATCATTACTGCGAGCCGATTGAACTGAATGAACTGCTTTCAATCGCCAATATGTCAAAAGCATATTACATGCGTCTGTTCAGGCAGTATATCGGTACAACGCCATACAATTACATTCTTTCCCTTCGCATCACCAAGGCAAAGGAATATCTCGAAGTGACGGATAAATCGGTTCATGAGATTGCCATGGAAACAGGATTTTCCGATGACGCTTCCTTCAGCACGCGCTTTTCGGCAATGGCGGGCATGAGTCCGCTGAAATACCGCAAAGCCGCAATCACAAGAAACCAGACATTACGCTAAAGAAAAAACGGGCAGGCCATTGATATAGCCTGTCCGCTGTATTTTCTGATGCAGTTTCAGATCCATTCCTTTGGAAGGTCTTTGAAGCTTGCCAGTTCGATATTGTTTTCTTTGACCCAGTTCTTCACTGCGTCGCTTGTCATTGCCTCAAGGTCCTTCGGACGGCAGAGAGTGAAGCTTGTCAGCTTGAAGAGATCAGCGTCCGCATATCCGCAATGGGAAACGATATAGCCGTATTCGCATTTCAGGATACCGCCTTTGTCTTCTGTGATGTAGCTGATGGGATCTTCATTCAGCTGTGCTTCCGGTCCGCCCCAGACATACCAGCCCATGCCGGCTTCCTTGACTTCCGGTCTGTCCATGAATGCAACAGAGCAGAGAATGCCGTATTCCTTTGCAAGTGTTCTGGTGACTTCATCGGTTGTCTTTGTGCCGTAGGCATGATTGTGAATGTAATCAGGCTTATGGCCGATCAGTTCGATGTACTTTTCAATCTGTGCCTTGAATTCGGCATAGAGTTCATCGCGGTGGGCAGCCAGATGGTCATGATCATTTTCATCTGTATCCAGCGCTCTGTTTTCTCTGGATCCCAGGAATGTTCCGTCTTCATGAGTCAGAGTCGGAAGCTTTTCATGGCCGAGAATGGAAGGACCTGTGGAAGCGTTGAGATCAATGCCGAAGGCAATCTGATCGAGATACGGCCTGATCCATTCAACGCATTCTTCAATCCAGGGCATGTTGGCAAACATGCCTGTATTTCTTACAATTCCGTTTTTGATTCCGTGAATGCAGCCGAGAGCCGCAGCTCTTGTAATACCGTAGTCATCGCTCTGTACAAGTAATTTCATTGAATTTTCCTCTTTCTAATATGTGCAAAGTGCGGAAGGTTTCCCCTCCGCACCATCCTTTTCAAGATTAATTATTGTCTGAATTTGATTCCTGTTCAAGCATCTGCCTGTCATATGCCTTAACGAAAGGAATATAAGCTGCAACGATGATTGCGAACAGGACGAAGCCCCAGATCAGTCCGGCAACGCCGTAGTTCATCATGTTGCCGACGAAGAACGGAAGGTTGGAAGCGTTTGAACCGGCAGTGCCGTTTGCAGGTCCGAGCAGGCCGATCAGTTTCAGCAGGTGTGTTCCGAAGACGGATACTGTCGGAGCGATGATAACCCACGGGATGAAGAAGATCGGGTTCAGGATCATCGGCAGACCGAAGTATACAGGTTCGTCAACACCGAAGAATGCCGGAAGGAAACCAAGTCTTGTGATGGACTTGTTGGATTCGGACTTGCAGAAGATGAGTGCTGCGATAACCAGCGGGATGGAACCTGTGCCGAAGCTCAGAGCATCGCCGATGAACTGATGAGGAAGCGGCTGGTTTGCCTGGTAAGCAGTCATGTTGTCCATCTGCAGCTGCATGAAGAGCATCATGATGATCGGTCCGACTGTCATACCGCCGTGGATACCGCAGAACCAGAGACCGTAGAGCACAATCATGAGGATCCAGTAGCCGAAGACGTTGGAACCGACTGCGTTCAGCGGTGTGGAAACAAGAGTATAGATAACCTGGTGCAGGGAACCGAAGGATGTCTTTGCGAAGACAGCGCCGAGAATTCCGAAGAGAATCATTGCGAATGCACCCGGAATAATACTTGTGAACTGAGCGGAAACCATCGGCGGAACCTGTTCAGGAAGCTTGATGACAATGTTCTTTTCTGTGCAGAACTTGAAGATGAAGCCGACAACGAAGCCGGTAATAATCGCTGTGAACAGACCGCTGGATCCAAGCCAGGAAACCGGCAGGGAAGCTGCCGCATACGGTTCTTCCGGAATCACATACGGTGTGACAATCAGGAAGCAGGCCATTGAAACAAGACCTACAGCGATATCGGATTTTGCGCATCTGTAAACCTTTGCGAACTGGTAAGCAACCAGGAATGCGACATACACACCGAACATTCCAATTGTCCACTGATAGATGACTGTCAGAACGGACTTGATTCCGGTGGAAGCGATGAAGGCCTGATATGCTTCAATGCCCAGACCGTTGAATAAAGCTGTGAAACCGCCGATCATGGTAATCGGCATGAGCATCATGAATGCGCCCTGAATGATGTTGAGAAATCTGTTCTGCGCGAATTTACTGGAAATCGCGATCAGTTTGTCTAAGAATTTTTCCATTTTTAATCTCCCTGTTTTTTAGATCCGGAGCCGGACTGATCGGTTCCGGTTCCCCGTTGTGAAAGCGCTTTTTATCACACACTCATAATATAGTCACTTTCGAAACGTGTGTCAATATTATTTTTGCGTTTTTGAAACACATTTTATTTTTTATACGGTATAATGAGTTTGTAAAAGAAAGGGCAACCCATATGAATCTGTTTGAACTGATGGACTCCAAAGTATCCTCCTTTTCCAAAAACGACCGTGCAATCTATGAAGGAATCCGGAAATTCCCCGATCGGTTTGCCTATGACTCGATCACCGATCTCTCCGATCATGCCGGTTTCACAAAATCCGCACTTACACGCTTTGCGCAGAAGCTGGGCTTTGCCGGATTCGTCGAATTCCAGTATCAGTTCCAGCAGGATATCCGCACTTACCAGGATGCAGAAAAAAAAGAAAGCCATGCGGATATATACGCCCGTGTTCTGAAACAGACTGCTGAGACAGTCAGCGAAGAAACTGTCGGGAATCTTGTTGAAAGAATGGAAAAAGCTGAACACGTGTATATCCTCGGTTCCAATCTCTCCAGACTCCCTGCGGAAGAGCTTCTGATCGCAACGCATTTCAACAGCAGAATCTCTGCCCAGAAACCTGCACCGGATCTGATGCCGCACCGTTTCAGCAGAAACGATATGATCATCATTTACTCAGCTCTCGGCGGCGTCTCACATCAGGACATGCTCCGTTCCATCCGCAAAAATGAAGACGGCAGACCGTATCTTGTTCTGATCACAACCAATGCGAAGCATTCTCTGCGCCATAACTTTGATGAAGTGATTGTCCTGCCGACCGCATCGCTTACGGATTCTACAGGAAAAACAATTCTGTCAGATACATTTGCCTTCCTGATGTTCAACGATATTGTCACTTCTTATATGGGAAAAGAATAGCCGTATGAACATCAATGCCCGGGTCTCATCAGATCCGGGCATTGTGATTGTTAAGATGTTTACTGTTTCCAGCGTCTTCTCAGCAGATATGCCGCATCCTTCGGCTGCCGGTTTCTGGTGAAGATGCCTTTTTTATTTCCGTTAACGCGCATAATGCCTTCGGTCGTCTGGAAATCCGCAAAATTCCAGACAAGCTCACCGCATACAAAGTCATAGCTGTCCATGACCCGGAAGTTCATTTCGTAATATTCATTCTGGTATTCCTGACTCCACATGACAGAAGGAAGCTTATGTTCAAATGCAGATGTGTCGGCACCGAATTCGGTGAAAATCAAAGGCTTGTCTGCACAGATCTCCGCCCAGGCATCCATTTCTCTTCTGAACATCCGTTCAGCTTCGCCGATGTCGCTGCCGCCGGAAATATACCAGCCGTAATACCGGTTCAGACTGATGAAATCACACAGTTCATAGCAGCAGCATTTGTCCGGTGTGCTGTTCAGCAGCAGCGCGCCGGTCAGCGGACGCTTCTGCACGTCCAGTGATTTGGCAAAATCAAACAGCGGCGCAAAGTATTCACGTGCTTCCGGATAGGTTGTTTCAGGTTCATTGAAGATGCTGAAGGCAATGACGGAAGGATGATTCTTATCGCGGATGATCATTTCTTCCAGCGCATTTCTGTGATTTTCCTGCAGAAGGCTTACGGTGTCCGATACAAAGAATCTTGTATCTTTCCCGCCGGCTCCGGCTGCCGCAAAGTTCATTAAAGAGCGCATCATGCCGACTGCAGGGACTTCATCAATAATCAGGAATCCGTATTCATCTGCCAGCTGATACCATTCTTCCGCATAGGGATAGTGACTGGTGCGGAAGCAGTTGGCGCCGGTCCATTTCATCAGTTCAAAATCGCGGACCGCTAAAGATGGATTGAATGTTCTGCCGATGACTTCAAAGTCTTCGTGTTTTCCATATCCCTTAAGATAGATTTCCTTTCCGTTCAGAAGGATTCTGTTTCCGGAAATTCTCACCGTACGCACACCGAGCTTTGCCGGATACTTGTCAATATCCTGACCGTCTTTGACAATCCGGAAAACAACGGAATAAAGATACGGATCATCGATATCCCAGAGACGCGCATCCTGAATGCGGATCGTGCCTTCTTTGCCTGTGCGCTCCCCTGCTTTTTTCCCGTCCTTTGTAAAGATTTCGGCAATGACTTCGTTTTCGCCATCCGTCTCTACACGGTATCTGATTTCAGCGTCTTTTCCGCTCAATTCAATTTCCGTATCGTAATCAATGATCGATTCGTGCGGAATTCTCAGCAGGTAAACGCTTCTCTGGATACCGGAATAATTGAAGAAATCAAAATACGGTTTCGCGATTTTTCTGCCATCGGAAAGAATTGATGTCGAACCGCATGGAATCGACATTGCATTGAGCTCATTGTTCACGCGGAGAGAAAGACGGTTTCTTTCTCCATAACGGACACAGTCCGAAATATCAATCGCAAACGGCGTGAATCCGCCCTCGTGCGATCCGATCTTTTCCCCGTTCAGGTAAACATCGCAGCGGTGTGTCACACTGCAGAACCTGAGCACTGCCCGCTTTGATGAATCGGCGTCCATAAAGAATTTTGTTTCATACCAGAAATCGCCGCAGTAATCCCGCTTTTCATGTTCGGTAAACAGATCGGCGAAGCTGGAAGGCACCGGAATCATAAAGGAATCCGGCAGACCGTTCTGCCATTTTTCTTCTGTGCCCTTCTGTTCCGGGTCGAACTGCATTTTCCACATTCCGTCGAGACTTGCAAAACTTCTGCATGCGTTGACGCATGGATATAATAATGATTCTTTCATATTGCACTCTTCAGATGTTTCCATCATCCACTGTTATTATTGTATCTGTTTTCAGACAAAAGAAAAAGAAACCGGTCTGTTGCCGGTTTCCCGATCAGTCATTGAATTACGGCAGATTGCGGATGATTCCGGAGAAGAGAATTGAATGATCCACAGAAGTGACAGCGAAGAAGAACGGTCTGTCCACATGGAATTCAATCACCTGATTATTGAAAATCCCGCCCATCGCGTTTGCCATCAGTGTAAACGCGGCTCCGGTCACACCCTGTTCATCGATTTCCACCATAGCCGCATGTTCCCCGCCGGATACATAGATTTCATCACTGTCATCTGTCAGCGGTGTGAAATCCGACTTTGCCGGATCCAGCGCATCCGTGATTCCTGCTTTTTGAAGAACTTCAAGCAGATCCGTATCCGCGGAAACACGGAATTTCGGGATTTTGAAATCAACCATGGCGTATGTCCATTCCGCATCCGTGCATTCTTCCCGCAATGTCCGGTATACTTCCGGATCATTCACAAGCGCATCCGGATTGTTTTCAGACGGCAGGAAGAAATACATATAGCCGCTGTCGGTCAGCGGGAAGCGGACAGCTCTGAATGAATCCTTTTCCAGAACGCCCATGCTCCTCATGCCGTTCATCATCAGTGTTTCCGTATCGCCCTTTGTGCCGTGGAATATATTCCTTGTTGTATTCTGCTGCTCAAATTCATCCATCCATGAAGCTTTGTAGTAAATTGCGGACACAAGCGCGAGCACGGTGGATTCATCCAGTTTGAGATTCTTTGCATATTCGCTCAATTCTCCGCCGGTATTGAAATCCGTCCATTTCTGCAGTGCTTCATCCATTTCCGGAGAGCCGGGTGTTCCGACATGCGAAGAAGCGAAATACTTCTGTGCAAGTGTATTCAGTGTCTCTTCCTTATAGCTGACCGATTGATTGAGCCAGAAGGAATCCGCCAGTCTGCTGGTCAGAGCAGGCGTATCCGCATAGCTGCTCATAAACAGCATCTCTGCCGCATTCTGCAGTTGCTGCGTATCTTTGATATTCAGCACATCCAGGATCTGCTGCCTGGTATTTCCGTCCGTCACTTCCCCAAGCATTGCCAGCGCAAACCAGATGTTCAATGGCGAGCAGACTGTATTATCCTCACTGTCCGCCAAGATCAGATTCATCATTTCCCGGTAATATCCTTCCATATCTCCCTGCATGAGCATCGACTGTTCAGAATACTGCCGTCTTTCCTGCATCCATTGCCAATGTTCATCGGAAGAAAGATATTCCATCTTATCCATATTTTCCCCTTCCACTTCCGGACATACCGCGTTAACTGTATACAGAAGTCCTCCTGCGGCCGGCTGGTTCGCTGAATTCTGCGCTGCCGGTCCTTCTGTATTTTTCTGATTCAGACGCGGGAAAACAATCACTGCCGCTGCCGCAAGAGCCATGCATAAAGCAGGAATTGCGAATTTCATCAGGCTTCCGTTTTTCTTCTTTTCATATTGTTCGGCTTCCTGAACAATCTTTTCATCCAGTCCGCCGATTGTTTCAAACAGATCTTCCTTTTTCATAAGTCATACCCTCTTTTCTTCAGATAGGTTCTGAGTTTTCCTCTGACGCGGCTTAAGCGTACAGAGATGTTGTTTTCAGAAATTCCGGTCTTTTCAGCAATTTCCGGAATACTGTATGCGTGCCAATAGCGCAGCACAAACAGAACGCGGTCCGTTTTTGCAAGGCTCCTCAGGAATTTTCCGATTTCTTCCGCAAGCAGTTTCCTGCTGACTTCGCCTTCGGGATCGGATGAACCGGAAACACATTCTGCCAGTTCATCCAGCACGGCGTCAAAGTTCATCCCGCCTCTTTTCTGTCTGGTTTCATGTCTCCATCTGTCCAGGGCGGTGTTTCTCGCAATCCTGCCGAGGAATGAAGACATGTTTTCAGGTCTCTGCGGAGGGATCGAATTCCATGCCTTTATCCAGGTATCATTCACGCACTCCTGCGCGTCTGAATGATTGCCGAGAATATGGTCCGCAATGCTGTGACAGTAGGAGCCGTATTTCCGGGAAACTTCCTTCAGTGCCTGTTCATCGCGCGCAAAGAACAGTTCAACAATCTCTCTGTCCTCCATATTCCATTCCCCCTTTCACCCATCATGACGCTGTTTCTTCATCCTTCTTACAGAAAAAATACAAAAGATATCAATTTATTTGTTGGTTTTCCCCTGCTGAAAAACAGTAATTCATAGGATATGCGTTCAAAATGTTCACCATTATTATAAAGCTGAAGATACGGGGATGAACCCCGGCCATGATCAGATAATCATACAGGAGGTAATTATGGCATTATCATTGGATTCCAAAATCAGAGACATCATGAGATCGCCGGAAGGAAGAGAAGTTATGGAAAAATACGCTCCGGGATCCACAAAAGATCCGCGCATGAAGCTCGTCGGCGGACTTACCTACCGCAAGCTGCTGAGCTATCCTGAATCCGCAGAAGTAGCTGCTCACGCAGAAGAACTCGACAGAGATCTCAGAGCCTGCTCCCGTTAATGAAAAAAGGTCATGACGACCTTTTTTTATTGCGAACGGAGTGATTTTTCCAGCTCGATCGCTTTGATAAGCATATTCAATAACAGCCGCTGATCGGGATCGGAAAGATCCAGCTTCAGCTCTTTTTCAATCCGTTCCACCCTGTCAATCAATGTGGAACGGTGGACATATAAACGCTTGGCAGCTGAAGAAAATGACATGTTTTCCTCCAGGAATACTTTCAGTGTTTCAAGATACGAAACCCCGGAAACAGCATCATGTTTCAGAACTTCCTTAAAGCCGGCCGGGAAATAGGCTTCCGCCGGCATTCCGCCGAGTGAATTGATGATCATCTCCGCCAGCGCGTAATCGGAAAAGCGGCATACATTTTTGCCCGGATTCAGCAGATCTCCGTTTTCCAGCGCGCTTTCCGCCTGCGAATAGTGAATCCTGATATCAAACAGATCGGTGAATTCATTGGAGATTCCTGCCTGCAGGTAAAGACCTGAAACAAAATCTTCCAGTTTATTCTCCGTCTGTTCCATCTGCCTGCCATCCTGCACCGCAATAAAGCCGGCAATGCCGTTATCCATGGGAAAAGCACAGGAATCCGCAAATGTTTCTTCAAACATGTCGCAGATATAGCCCGACGGAATCTGGGAGGACTGCGAAGAAAAGCGCAGGCATACCGCAAGATAGGGAACTTTGTTGTTGGAAGCCCCCAGCAGCATCCGCTGTGCCTGGGAAATCGGCAGTTCATTCATGAGTGTCATCATCAGACCTTTGACTGATGACTGCTCATCCTGAATCATATCCGGATTGCGTGAAGCCGCGTTTTCCAGCATTTCCGCCAGCACTTCCGCCAGTTTTTCCGTTCCTGCGGCAAAAGGTTCTTCTTTTGCCATCACGCACAGGCAGCCTTCATACTGTCCTTCTTTATCAAACAGATTGACAAAGATGGTGTCATTGCCGTCCGGGCTGATCCGGAAAGCGCCTTTTTTCTCTGTCATCATGGCAAAGGAATTCATGTATTTATTTAAGGAAACCGGGTCCAGCGATTCCCCTTTCAGAGAAAGCCAGTCGGGATTTTCTTCGGTTACGGCAATGGAACGGAATGAGCGGTCCAGAACGAAGAGCGGATTGCGGAAAATATCTTTTGAATCAGCCAGGAATGTATCAAAATCAGCGCCGTCGATCAGATTGCGGTACAGATTTCTTTCCCATTCATCATAGCGGTCAAAGATTTCCTGCAGGGCATGATATGCCTTGAAGAAGTCCGCCTTGTTGCGGATCACAATCACCGTCATACGGTCGCGGTAATATTTCAGATATGCGTTTTCACCGATGCATACCAGAACTGCTCCTCTTTGAATGGATGGCCTGTGGGGAAGATGTTCCACAGTCGCAAGATACAGATGGCCGGCAGTAAAAGCCGTTGAATCCTCCATATAGAATTCCGGTCTGCCCAGTGTCATTTCCTTCACAACAGGCCCGCCGATCACGGCGTTGTACTGTTTTGAAAGAGAATCATAAATGATATCCGCGTTCAGTTTCATAAGATTGCCCGTCCTGCTGATTTCATTATATGCATATCACCCGTCATTTTGCAGGTGTCAGAGAAAGAAATTCACTTCACATTGTCAGCCCGTTTTGATAATCCCCTTTATTGAAAGGATCTTTCAATCATGCCTGCCGTCAGCACGTACCGCCAAACAGTCGGATCAGTACTGCTGAAAACCCGAATTTCATCGACTTTCTGCCGCAGTATGCGGCTTATACAATAAGATCAGAATTACTGCGCAATCCAATCATCAATACATAAAAGGAGGTATTGCATTATGCCATTTACACCCGGCGATAAATCCATGCTGGAAGGCTACATCCGCAAAGCACGTCCGATGGCGGACATGTTCTCAGTCAAAGGAAAGACCGCAATCGTTACCGGCGGTTCTTCCGGACTTGGTTTTGACATTACACTGCGTCTGCTGCAGGGCGGCGCGAAGGTCATGATCGCTTCCTACTCGCAGCTGGAAAAAGAAACCGCGATCCCGCTTCTGGAAGAACAGGGATTTGCCGGTTCCGTATCCTTCTGCACCACAGATGTTTCCAAAGAGGAAGAGATGGAACGTCTGGTCAATACAACTGTGGAAACCTACGGCTCGGTCGATATTTATGTCAACTGCGCCGCCACATGGAACTACGCAAAAATCTATGACCTGCCGCAGGAGGATCTGAAAAAAGTATTTGAAGTCAATGTATACGGCGCTTTCTACGGCATCAAGTATGTCAGCCGCTATATGAAGGAAAACGGCGTGAAGGGAAAGATCGTTCTGATTTCCTCCAACTGCCCTGTGATGCCCTATCCGGTATTCGGAGGCTATCCGCATTACGCTTCCTCCAAAGCCGCGATCATGGGTCTGACTGTGGAAACCGCAAAGGAACTCAAGCGCTTCGGCATCATGGTCAACTCCATTGCCCCGGGCGGAATGGTTACCCCGGGATCCGCAGGCAACCTTGCCAGCGAAAGCCTGACGGAAGAGCAGCAGGATGAATTCTATGATGAGCTGATGGTCTGGCAGACAGACGGTCAGATGGAAGTTGACCAGATCGGCATTACGGCCTATGCATTCTGCACACCGATGGCCGACGGCATTACCGGAGAAGTTGTAATGGTCGACGGCGGAGCGACCCATAATATTGTCAGCTATCAGCCGGCAATCGACCAGTATCCGCCTGAGGAGGAGTAAATAATGACAAAGAAAATCAATGAAAGAATTCCTGCCGATTCCGGCAACGATGCCGGTTTTACAAAATACAATGCAGTGCAGTCCCCCTGGAACAGACTGCTTTCCTACAAGGATGCCCTGCATTATGCATCAAGATTTGAAGCAGTATTGAGCGCTGCTGTTGGCCAGGCATACAGAATCATCATTCCCGACTATGCGACCAGAGCTTCCGAAATGTGCAAGGAAGCATATGGAAGACTTCTGTATACCGGCATGAATTATCCGAATGATGACGGCTTCGGCATTCATCCGTTCATGTGCGGTTCCTATCCCGGCGCTCTGATCGGCGATAAAGGCGATGACGCCCTGCTGATGTGCGGCAGATGCCAGGACTTCGGTACATACCGCTGCGAAAAGGAACTGGATGTCTGCGACTGGGACATCTGCGGATCGGAACTCTGCCGTGCGACAACCATGTCCCTGCAGGGTCAGGCTGACGCGACTGAATCCCGCCACAGAAAAGGAAAGAAACTGGACTACATGATGGTTGAGGCAAAAGGCTGCGGCGACAGACACTGCCGCATCATTGCCGAAAGCAGAGAAAAATATCCTGCTCCTGCCCATGAACTCTGGGAATCCTTCGGTCCGGCTGTTTCCGACGAATATAAAAAATATACGGAAGAGGAAGACTGCGTCGATGAACCGATGATGTTCCGTGAAGAATGTGACTACCGCTTTGTCAACGGCACCAACAACGAAACGGATTCCTCCAACCAGATGATCAACCTTTCCACAGCTGCTTCCCTCTATCTCTTACCTGCAATCGCAAACGCTGTCCGTCTGGGATATACAACTGAACAGCAGGCTGAATGGATCAAGAAGTGCGTCCTGGAAGCGGCCGGAAAAGCCATGTTCGGTGAGCGCTATGCAATCAAAGCCTGCCGCGAATGGCTTGGCGTTCCTGATTCCATCAAGGAGGACGGAAGAATCCTCGGCGGTCTGATTGAAATGCTGCTGCAGTCCCTTGTATGCAGATATGAGATTGAAGCATTCAATGAAAATGAAGTCATCTATGTGATCGACAGAGGCGGACTTGCCATTACCGGCTGCCAGTCACTGGTTGAAGCACATCTCTACATGTGGCAGGGCATGGTCAAGACGCTTGTCAACGCGCAGTGGTCGGTCTGGGAAGAAGATTCTCCGAAGGGAAAGATGAGAATCAAAATCGCGAAGAAGATCGATAAATTCATGTAAGGGAGACTCGTATGAATAAGAATATATTCAAATATGATGAATGGAAACGGGCTGAGCACATGGCTGTCAGAGAATGTGTCGGCTATTATCTCTTCACCCACCAGATCATGGAAGTCACCGGTCCGCAGGCATGTGAGTTCCTGGATTACCTCTATCCCAATAACATCTCCAATCTGAAAGTCGGCAGAGACCGCTATACAACCATGCTGAATGAAAAAGGAGAAATCCTGGATGACGTTGTCATCATGCGCATGGATGAAGAGAAATACTGGGTATCCACCCTTTACGGCACCAAAACCGATGACTGGTTCTATGAACACAGTGAAAACTATGATGTGGAAACATATGAGATCACCGAAGACTGGCATATGTTCTCGATTCAGGGACCCAAGTCCAAAGATGTCATGAACAAAATCGCTGAAGGCGGCGTGGATGACATGAAATTCTTCATGAACAAATCTTCCGTCATCAACGGCATTGATGTCATTCTCAACCGCGGCGGCTTCACCGGTGAAAAATTCGGATATGAAGTATACTGCGCAGCGGATGATGCTGATGCAATTCAGGAAGTCATCGATGCGGCAGTCAAGGAAGCAGGCGGAAAGGAAATCACGGAATTCCAGGTATTCGCATGGACCCTTCCGACCGAAGCCGGTTTCTATTACATGCGCGATCTCAACCGCACCAATCCGTTTGAAGTCGGTCTTGAAAAGAATATCAACTGGGACAAGGATTTCATCGGCAAGGACGCATTGCTGAAAATCAAAGAAAACGGTCCGGAAAGAGAAATGGTCGGCTTTGAAGTCTGCGATGAAAATGAAGACTTCTATATCCGCTCCAAGCAGTACGGCGGACCGGGCGAACCGGTTTATATCGATGGCGAGGAAGAGGAAGTCGGCAGAGTTTCCAAGCTTGTCTATTCCTATGTAAACAATCTCAACATCGGCTATATTCTTGCCAAAAAAGACAAACTGCATATCGGCGATCACATCACTATTCACGGCACAAAGTGTGTCATTACCGAAAAGAACTGGCTGAACCGCTGATCCTTTATCAGGCATTGAAAAAATCCGGGTTTCTGCACCATCCGCAGAAATCCGGATTTTCATTTTTCCTGATCAGCTCATTCCCTGATTCTTTGACTCATCATGAAACCATTTAATGGCTTCCATTTCTTCATTTGACTCCGCAATTTTCACAATCAGATCTTCAATCGGAATGCCGTATGCGTCTGAAACTCTGACTGCGGCTTCTGTGAGCGCCTGCAGCTGAACCAGAGCTATGACCCCGGCAAGTTCATTGAAATTTTCCGGAAGCCTCTTCCGTTCCAGAATTTCCTGAACCGCATTCAGAACTGTTATATCATCATCAACATCTTCTTCTGCATCGGGATATTCATCCGGTCCGTCTTCCGGGTCATATCCTGCCATCATCCGCTCCAGCTGCGAAAAAACATCATCGCGCCAGCCATCCGGCTCTTCCTCATCGTCATCGTCTTCTTCATCCGCAGTTTCATCCGGCGTGAATGTGTCCGGGAACATGTAGAATTCAAGCATGGACTGTGCCGATTCCGGTTCAAAGCGATGCAGATCTTCCTCGCCTGCCATTTCCATCAGAAATTCTTCAACATCCGCTTTCGGATCTGCCCATGCCCTGCGGATCTCCTGATAGCCCCAGACACCTCCGACATCCTCAATCAGGTTGTCGCCCTTATGCTTTAAAAGTGTCGGGTAGTTGAATGCATAGTATTCCATGATCTCTTCCTGCTGGATTGAAAACTCCCAGTCATCCCCGAAATCATAGGTATAGGTGAACTTTGTATATTCCTCAAACTCCTCGAGACAGTGTCTGCCCATGATCAGATGCGAATCCCAGCTGTCTTCATTCTGCATTTCCCACATTGTCCTGTTCAGGCCGGGGAATCTGAATTCCGCCAGATGATATCCTTCAAAACCGAACAGATCCTGAATCATTTTGGAAAATTCATCAAAACCCGCAGTAGCCGGCACAATGATTCTTCTCCAGACCGGAGGATGGCTGCCTTTCAGTGTGATTTTAAAACGATATGCTTTCATCCATATTTACCTTCCTGTTTCTATGGTATCATCCATCAGCGAAAAGAAAAACTCCGCAGTATAATGTGCGGAGTCAATCATTTCAGTAATAATACTTTCTCAGGAAATATGCAGGTGTGCAGCTCCATGCATGGCAGAAACTGTGAACAATGAGGCCGCCGTATGGAGATACATACGGGTCTTCCGGATTGTACAGTTCCCAGAATGTATCTGCGCCCTGCGCAATCATGCCGCCCCAGTATGCATGCATTGCCCTGTAGGCTTCTTCCTTCATGCCGGTATCAATCAATGCCTGAATGTAATGATGATATGCATAGGGACTGTTCATTTTCACAGCATTTTCTTCAGAAGGCAGACGGTTCAGGATATCTTCAGCCGTATCTTTGTCTGTCACTCCTGCCAGAATCATCCAGATCTGCGAAGCCCATGAAATCTGTCCGTTTTCCCCGCTGATGAAGAATCCTTTTTCAGCATCATACAGTTTCTCTGCGGCTTCTGTTTTCAGACGGATCTCTTCCTTCAGTTCTTCACAGTTTTTTCCAAGTGCTTCTTCGATCTTCACAAGGTCTTTCAGACCGTAAAGATAAA
The DNA here is from genome assembly GCA_947167125.1 of uncultured Erysipelotrichaceae bacterium. Lineage (GTDB taxonomy): Bacteria > Bacillota_I > Bacilli_A > Erysipelotrichales > Erysipelotrichaceae > Bulleidia. The sequence continues at coordinate 20,366 of CAMVGT010000004.1, read as the reverse complement.
CTGCCTGGCCCGGTGCCTGTTTGTCCAGTTCAAAATTCCAGTCAATAAAGATATTGCCTGCTTTCTTTACATCCAGAAGATGCTGTTCATCAAAGCATTCACGCAGCAGTTCATACTGCTTCATGCATACAGGTTCCAGCTCACGCAGTGTTTCTTCATCTCTGGAAGCACAGTAATAATCCCATAAGGTATTGATGAAGAATAATGTGTAGTCAAACATTGTCTGAAAATCGCATTCCGCTTCGGGAGCTGTGAAAACATTGTTTGCCAGTCTGCCCTCTTCCAGCGTTGTGCCGGCAAAAAGATACAGACATCTTTTTACCAGATCATAATTCCGGTAGGTCTGATAATTCGCGAGTGCTTCCAGCCTTAAATCCCCGAGCCAGAGTCTTCTGTCACGTTTGGGTCCGTCCTCAAATACATCCTGCATGCAATTGCGGAGCGTGCGCAGGCTGACGGCATCCAGTTTTCTGTCTGCTTCATTGAAATTCTTTTCTTCCGCTGCAGAATCATCCGCGCTTGTCACGGTATCGGCGGACACGGATTCAATCACCGGCGTATAGTTATTTGAAGCGCTCACGATTGTGATTTTGATATAGCGGAATGCATATCTTCTTTCAAATCTGTAAACACCGGGAATCGCATCCAGATGAACGGTTTCCTCCTGGATCCAGCTTTTTGAAATCCAGCCGTGATACTCTGCCGGATTCTGATTGAATTCACTTTCAATTTCCGCAAACTGAACAGTGAACAGCAGCGGCGCGTCAGGATGATGCCCGACGGATGAAAAGCGTATCCTGGGATAGCCGACATAATGATTGCCGAAGTCAAAGATGACAGATTCCCCCTCTTTCAGCGGTTTCCCATCGCCTTTCTCTGTGATCTCTGTATGGAACAGATGCGGTTTCAGACTTTCCGCTTTTTCAAGAAAATATTCATTGATCATATAAACCTCCATGATTCAGCTGTAAAAATGCATAAAGAAAGAGAGGGATCGCAAAATCCACATGCAATGCGTATTTCTTTTCCCTCTCTGCTGTGTGTTTATGATCTTTTCAGCAGATGTTTCAGCTTGCCTTCATTATTCAGATAAATCAGGAATGATACCATCAGCAACGCAGATACAATCTGCTGTGTTGAGGAAGCAGCGTTCATTCTGACATAGACCAGCGAGATGAGTGCGCTGCATACGGCACCGAGCAGATATCCGAACTTGTCGTTGATGAATCTGCCGATGAATCCGCCGACAAACATCGGAAGGAACGCCATGAACATCGGGGAAATGGATCCGAAGTTCAGTGACATTGTGATCGAGCCGTTGCTGGTGGCGGAGATGAAACCCTGCGCTCCCATCAGCAGTCCTGCGATCAGATAGCAGATCAGAGCGTTGGGAACTTCTCTGATGCCGGTATTGACTGCCACCTTCTGTCCGGATACAAGTGCCTTGTACTCATAGCCGAACTTTGTGTGGTCAAATACCGCGATCATCATCACTGCCGCGATTGCGGCGATGATCAGGAAATTCGGAATCGTTCCGAATTCCATGAGTGCCGCATTGCTCGCAAAGGAGACGCCGTGTCCGCCCGTCAGAGTGAATGCCATTCCTTCATAGAACAGAGCCATCGCAAGCGAGACAATGATCGGCGGGAGTTTGACTGTCACATAGACGAATCCGGAAAGAAGGCCGAGCAGTCCGCCGGTGACAACCGAAATCATCAGCATCAGCACCGGGCTCAGATTATACTTTGTGGCAATCATCGCGCTGATGACCGATGACAGCAGTGCCGTGGATCCGATTGAGAAATCGAACCTTCCTGAATTCAGGTTGATGGACAGCGCGTATGTCACCAGGAGCACGTTGACAGCAGCCCGGGTGAATGTAATCCAGCTCAGCTGCGAATCAAACAATGTGATTCCGTTTACTGAGGTGATCAGCAGACATACTGCCAGCACAATCACCGGCAGCGCTGCCGCGCTCAGTATCTTCTTTCCTTTTTCCATGAGTCACCTCTTAAGTCAAATGCGTTTCTTCTTATTTCTGAATATCTTCGAATGAATATGCGGATACGAATTTAGCGAAATCGTCATAGGACGCGCCGATCAGTGTATCCAGTTTTTCTTTTGTATAAGCCGGAGCTGTTGTGGAAGAGTCAACTTCAAAGTATTTTTCAGCTGTTTCCGCGTCTGTCGCAATCCAATAGCCCTGGGACAGAGCGAATGCGTTTCCGTCTGCTGTGCGGATCGGCTTGCCATAGACTGCGGAAAGTGTTGCCGCAAAGATCGGGCCGATGGAAGCGGAGAACTTGCCTGCAAGATAGTTGAGTGTGCCGGCCTTCATGAGACCTACAGAATCAGCTGTATAGCAGTCGATGTCGCCGAGCATCTTGCCTTCCGGCTTGAATCCTGCAAATGCGGTCTGACCGGAGCCGACTGCCAGCAGAACTTCGACATTGGGATCGTTGGCAACAGCTGCCAGCTTTCCGAACCATGCGTCATCAAAGTCATATCCTGCAACAACGCCATTCAGCTCAACACTGCCGATTTTTCCTGTATTGACATTGCCGCCTTCGCTCATGATCTTACCGACAATATCCATTCCCTTTGCGCCTTCATAATCACCGTTTCCTGCTTCGCACATTGCCGCAATCATGCCGGCAGCACGGTAGATATGCATTTCAGTGAAATAGACGGAAGCGCCTGTGAACATGCCGAATTTTGTATATCCCTGATCCAGATAGAACTTTGCCATGTCATATCCAGCCTGGTATTCAATGGCAAGATCCGGTCCGATCGCGCCGACATAGTATTTGTAGGATTTGAACTGTTCATACTGCTCATCGGTCAGTGTACCTGTCGCAACAGCATAATAGATTCCTTCTGTTTCGCACTTTTCAATCTGTGCAGGTCTGTCCGCGGACGCAAATGAGATGATTGCCTGGCAGTTGTTGGCAATGAAGTTGTCAATCGCGCTCTGCTCAGCTGCGGCGTCTTTCAGTTCATCGGAATACATGAAGTCAACATTATAGACGGACTTGATGTAATTCTCATAATAGGAACGGAATGAGAGTGCTTCGGCACTTGTTGTGTCAGATACGAGAACACCGATTTTAACCGTTTTGGCAGTGGGGTCTTCTGCGGAAGATCCGCCGCCGGAAGAACATGCGCTCAGGCAGATTGCCATGAGAAGTGATAATTGCATAACCAAGAATTTTTTAATCAGTTTCATTTTGATTTCCCTCCTTCTTCTCAGTTTTATCTGGGCAGTATTGTTTTCCTGCTGTTCAGCATCGAGACATAGACAACAAGCAGGAAGATTACAGCTTTCACCATCTGGCTGATGCCGGAATCAAAGTTCAGCATTAACATGATCTGGGAAAGCAGCGTCATCGAAAGCGAGCCGACGGCAGCTGAATAGATTCTGCTGCGTGCGCCGCCGGAAACCGGCATTCCGCCGAATACGATTGAAATAATGACATCCATACCGACGCTTCCGGCTGTGTTTCGTGAAAGAGTCGGTGCATATGTGATGGTCAGGAACGCGCCGAGTCCGACGCCAAGTCCTGCCATCATGAATCCGATAATCGAAAGCTTTGAAGCATTCAGTCCGGACAAAGCGGCACAGATGGGATTGCCGCCGACGAACTTTTCCTGTCTTCCCAGCTTCATGAAGCTGAATGCAAAGATGCAGAAGGCCAGGAACAGTATCAGCACAATCAGTTTGAACCAGACGGTATTGATTCCTCTGACCGCATTGGCGGGAACCTGTACGACATCGCCGGTTCCGTTTGCCTTGATCAGCACAAGCGCAAACGCGTTCAGCAGCGACAGCATCGCGATTGTGGTGACAAATACCGGCAGGTTGAATACCGACGCCAGCACGGAGCTGATCAATGACACCAGCACCGCGCATCCCACACAGACTCCCAGCATGATCAGAAGACTGCCGGTTCTGTTGTATGCCATCGCTCCGACCAGAGCGCTGACGCACATGGATGCACCGAGTGAAATATCGAATGCGCCGAGGGTGTAGATGAATACGGCACCGGTGGCGACAACCATCGTGATGATGGACTGGTTCAGAATATTTTTGAAACTGTAAGGAATGTTGACATCCTTCATATACGCAATCGCAAGGAAGACTGCAGCCATCAGAATCATTCCGATTACCGGGGCAAGATTCAGAAGCTTTCCGGATGTGAATTTCCTTTTATTTTCCTTCTTTTCCATAGCTGCTTCCTCAGATCATATATTCAATCGCGTCCGCTTCGCTCAGCTGCGGACTGCGGGCGAATTCCTTTGCCAGATGTCCGTCCTTCATGATGATCAGACGGTCGCTCATTCCGATCAGCTCTGCCAGCTCTTCCGAAATCAGAATGATGGATTTTCCTTCCTGCTTCATCCGGTACATCAGCTGATACATCGCCTGCTTGACGCCGATATCAACGCCTCTTGTCGGACAGTCGAGAATCAGGATTTCCGAATCCCTGCCGATCCATTTTCCGAATGCGACTTTCTGCTTGTTGCCGCCGGATAATGTGCTGACATACTGATCAGCGTCATGGCATTTGATGCTCAGGGATTCAACCTGCTCATTTACATACTGCTTTTCCCTTTTCGGAAGAATCAGGAAATTGTTTACTGCAAACTTATCAAGACCGGCTATTGCGATATTGTCTTTGATGCTCGCTTCCAGGCACAGAGATTCAACATCTCTGTCCTTTGCCACATAGCCGATGTTATATTTCATGGCTTCCGCTTCATTGCGTACGGTATGGCCATTGACGGTGAATGTTCCGCTTTCCGCCTTTTCAGCTGCGAAGAGAACTTTTCCAAGTGTGTGCATGCCGCAGTGGGAAAGACCGCCGATGCCGAGGATTTCACCTTTGTGCAGTGAGAAGGAGAAATCTTTGAGCTGATTGCTCAGGTTCAGGTTATCGGCTTCCAGAACAGTCTCCTTTGAGACTGTTCCGTCATAATCATCACGGTAGTAGCTTCCTTTGAGCTCGCGTCCGATCATTGCCGCCTTGATGGCGCCTTCTTCAAATTCATCGTGGCTGAAGGTTCTTATAATCTTTCCGTCTCTCAGTACGGTGAGACGGTCGCATTTGTTCATGATTTCATCCAGGTCATGGGAGATGAAGATGACACATTTTCCTTCTTCCTTCATTTCCTGCATGATCCGGTAGATGATATCCCTTCCCTTCTGGGAAAGGGCTGTTGTTGTTTCATCCACAACAAGAACCGAAGGACTGCCGGTCATGACACGGGCGATTTCAATCAGCTTGCGGTCCTGGAAATCCAGGCTTCCGGTCATTGCCGCGGCATTGATATGATCCGCGCCGATTCTGTTCAGCGCGTCCTGGGCGTCTTTGATCATCTTCTTCCGGTTTACAAACAGTCCGGACATGAACTCTTTGGTTTCGCCGAGAAAGATATTTTCAGCAGCACTGATTCCGGGAACCGTTCCGTTTTCCTGCACGATCATTCCGACGCCTTTTTTCAATGCGTCATTCATGCTGGAAGGATTCCATTTTTCTCCTCTGAAGAGCATTTCCCCTTCATCGCAGTTCTGCATTCCTGCATAAATGGACGTGGCTGTGGATTTCCCTGATCCGTTTTCACCGATCAGTCCGAGAATCTCTCCGCCATAGGCCGTCAGGTCCACATGATCCAGGGCAACTGTCGGTCCGAATGATTTTGACATCTGTCTGATTTCAACGATTGTATCCATACAACACCTCATCAGCTGTATCTGATTTCATATTAGCCATTTAGAAAACAAATCTTAATTGTCAAATGATACCGCTTACATTGATAATTTATGATTTGAATATTAAAATAGATCTATCAATATGATGATTTTTGATTTCAATGAATGCTTTCAGGAGAATTTGAGATGAACAAAGCTGAACTTCTTCATGATCTCTATGAACTGAATGAAACCGAACTGTTTTACCGGAGCTATCAGAACGCAAAAGAAGATCCCGAACGCTTCCGTGCGTTTCTGGATCATCTGGATCTGGATGACTGCCTGAGGAAACATCTGATTATTCCGGAAAAGAAGGAAACCATGCCGCCGAGCATGCGGGATGAATATTTTTATTCGGACAGCGATGCCGGAATGGTCATTCAGAAACACAACTGCTACTCGCCTGCCTTCGATCATTTTCACACTTACTTCGAAGCCTTCTATGTCTATGAAGGCACATGCGAACATGAAGTCGGCGGTGTGAAAACAGAACTGCATCTCGGTGATTTCTGCATCATTCCCCCTGGTGTTTCCCACAGGATCTCTGTGCAGAGCCAGTCCATTGTCATCGTGATGATTCTTTCATCCGGCGTCATTGAAAATACATTCCGCAATCCGACCTATTACAAAAACAATCTGCTGTCTGAATTCTTCCTCAAGAATCTGCGCTTTACTTCCGGCAATGATTTTCTTACCTTTCATACCGGCAATGACAGCGACTTACGGGATATCCTGATCCGGATGATGCTGGAAAGCACGAACAAATACAGGGAATACGACGCGATTCTCTCCGCTTATTTTTCAATCTTTTTTGCCAACCTGATCCGCCATTATGAAAAGACAATCGAACGTCCTTTGATGAACGGCGAAAAAGCAGAAAAGGCACTGGAGATCACAACCTGGATTCAGGAACATCATACTGATGCGACACTGCAGCAAATCGCGGACAGATATCATTACACAGCCGAATATACTTCCCGCATGATCAAGCAGACAACCGGAAGAACATTCATGGACATCCTGACAGACGCCAGGATGAAACATGCCGTTTCCCTTCTGAAATCAACCAATCTTCCGGTATCTGAAATTGCTTACCGGACCGGATATGTGAATACCGAAAACTTCATCCGCACATTCCGGAAACGGTATCAGAAAAGCCCGACGCAGTACCGCCGGGATTCCACACATGAATATATTCTTTAAAGCAGAACCGGAAGAGAGGTACACACAATGAGAAAACGGATTCTTTGTTACGGGGATTCCAATACATACGGCTATATTGCCGGCGGAATGGGAAGACGCTATTCATCCTTTATCCGCTGGACCTGCCAGCTGCAGACATTGCTGGGTGATGATTACATCATCATTGATGAAGGATGCAGCGGCAGAACTGCGGAAGCAGATCCGCCTGACGAACATTTCAAAAACGGCACGGCTTATCTTGATACATCCCTGCATACCCACCGTCCGGTTGATTTTGTCATCCTGATGCTGGGCACCAACGATCTGAAAACGGCTTATCATAAAAGCGCTGAAATGATCGCATCCTCAATTGAAAGAATGATTATCGAGATTCATGACTATCTTCTTCTCAAGCAGGGATTTGCGCCGCAGGTACTCCTGATGTCTCCCGCATCTTTGAGCATGAGTGTTCTGAGCGGGGATTTTTCAGACACATTCGGCTATGACTCCGTCATGAATTCCAAAAAGCTCGCAAAGCTTTATGCAAAAATTGCGGAAAAGACCGGATCGCTGTTTCTGGACATCGATCCGTTTACGGAAGTATCTTCCGCTGACGGTGTGCATCTGACAGAAGAAAGCCATACCGCACTTGCCCATAAGCTGAACAGAATGATCAGAGAATATTATTCCGCGTATGAATCAATGGGCAATGATGATAAAGCAGAACCGGAAGAGCTGATCCGGATGATCCGCAGGCTCAATGAAAATGCGGATCTGAAGAAAGATGATCTTCTTCCGGCAGAGAAGCTGTTTGATTCATTAAAGAAAGATGATGATCTGTATCTGGCACTGCGGAAAGAGAAGGAAGAAACAGACCACATTCTCATTCAGTCCTTTATTGAAACACTGCTGTCAGAATTCTGAATGACCCGACGCAAAAACGGATACCGCTGAGGTACCCGTTTTCAGTTTCCGATGAAATTTTTAAATCTTATTCAGCGCTGAGCAGGAAGCCGAGAGCACCGATGAGGTTTGCGTCATTGCGGAATTCGCATGTGACGATCTCAGGCTTTGAGAACGGAAGCGGGAATCCGCCTGCGTGCAGTCTGTCCATGCCCTTGCGGATGGAGTCTGTCACTTCTTTTCTCGCACTGATGCCGCCGCCGATTGCATAGCGTTCAAGATCGAGAACACACTGTACGGAGTTGATGCCGATTGCCGCATTGAGACCGTACTCCTCCAGTGTTTCAATTGCTTCCTTTTCACCTGCATCATATGCTTCAAAGAATGTGACACCGTTGATGGTTCTGAATGCTTCGTTTACAGGAATGCCCTTCTTGGACGCATAGAGCAGAACCAGTCCGGTCGCGCTTCCGTATCCGGCATAGATACTGCCGAAATCAAACATGCCGTAGCCGTTTTTCGCAATTGTCTTTAAATCACATACAAGAGCTGACAGTTCACCTGCGCCGCCTGTGGTACCCATCCATACTTCATGATTCAGAACAATTCCGCCGCCGGTTCCGGAACCCAGTACAATCACTGCACCGTTCTGTACATCCTTTAATGCGCCTTTTGCGACTTCCGCTTTTGCGGCACATTTTCCGTCATTGGCAATGACTGCCCTGCAGCCGATTGTTTCCTCAAGCTTCTTTGCGAACGGTGCATTCTGAATAAATGAATATGCGCCGCCGGTATATGCAATTCCTTCAGCCGTGTTGATTCTTCCCGGCATGGAAACAGCCGCCGCTTCAAACTTTCCTTCATAACGGTCCGCGATTCCTTTCATCGCAGCCAGAAGATTATCCATTGTGTCTATCGGTGAAGGAACTTTATCCTGATCCAGGATTTCATAATTTTCATTCATTAAAGCAAATTTAATAAAGGTGCCGCCAAGGTCATAAACAAGATATTGTTTCATAAAACTGATGATCTCCTCTTCTTTCTTTAATCATACAGGAACAGTCCCTGCCTATGGCTATCAATTTTCTGCTTTTTTGTCACTTAAATCCGACTGATTGCACAACTGTACTTACATGCATCAGGAAAACATCCATGTACAGCGCAGATGCAGGATTTTCCTTATTTCCGGATCAGTCATGATACTTCTGTATCATCCAGAAAACCGTTAAAATAAATACACAGGAGGACTTATGATTTACAGTGATTTTAAAGGGCTGAAGCTTTCCAGGCTCGGCTTTGGATGCATGCGTTTTGCGAATGACCCTGCGACCGGTGAAATCGATCAGGCCAAGGTCAATGCGATGTTTGATCTCGCCATTGAAAAAGGCGTCAATTATTTTGATACAGCCTATCCATATCTGAGCGGAAAGTCTGAAATTGCCATGGCGGAAGCTTTGAAAAAATATCCGCGTGAGAGCTATTACATCGCCGACAAATTCCCCGGCCATTCCCTTCCCGGACCGATTGACAATATTGCCCTGTTCCATCTGTCACTGGAAAAGTGCAGAACGGATTATTTTGATTTCTATCTGCTCCACAACATTACCGAATGGTCGGTAAAGATTTACGAAAGCGACGAATATCACATCATTCCCGATATTCTCAGAATGAAAGAAGAAGGAAAGATCCGCCATCTCGGCTTTTCCTTCCATGGCGGACCGGATCTTCTCGAAGAATTCCTGACAAGACATGAAGGCGAATTCGAATTCGTGCAGATCCAGGCAAACTATCTTGACTGGACACTGCAGAATGCGAAGAAGAAGTATGACATCATCACAAAGCACGGTCTCGGTGTCTGGATCATGGAACCCTGCCGCGGCGGAAAGCTGGCAGTGCTGCGCGAAGAGGAAAGTGCAAAACTGAAGAAATTCTCTGAAACAGCCAGCGACGCTTCCTATTCCTTCCGCTTCCTGCAGGATCTGCCCAACATCAAGGTGATCCTTTCCGGCATGAACGAAGTCAGCCAGGTGGAAGACAATCTGAATACATTTGAAACACACAGACCGCTTTCGGAAGAAGAAAGAAACACATTGTTTGAAATCGCCGAAGGAATGAAATCCGGCGTTCCCTGCACCGCATGCAGATACTGCTGCGACGGATGCCCGGTCGGTCTGAACATTCCGTATCTTCTTTCCGTCTACAATGACTACAAATATGCACCGAGCGCAGTTGCCGGCATGCGTCTGGACGGTCTTTCCGAAAGCGAACTGCCTTCCGCATGTATACAGTGCGGCCAGTGCTCCCATGCCTGCCCGCAGTCCATCGATGTGCCCAAAGCCCTGGCAGAACTCTCTGAGATGTATGCCAACGGTCCGCACTGGTCCGAAGCTGCCAAGCCAAGACATGAAGATATCCGCAAAGCATTGAATATGGAATGAGCACCATGCATGTGAACTTCCGCAATGCTAAAATGATATAAAGCGAAGAAGGAGAAATGATATTATGAGCTTTCCGAAGAATTTCTACTGGGGCGGCGCTGTCGCAGCCAATCAGCTTGAAGGAGCCTGGCTGGAAGACGGCAAGCAGCCCAACGTCACTGACATCATGGTCGGAATCGGTTCCAGAGACCCGGGACTGAAATGGAATGAGGAAACAGGCAAATGGGAAATGTGCCTGAATCCGGAAAAGAAGTATCTGAGTCATGAAGGCATCGATTTCTATCACCGCTATAAGGAAGATCTGGCACTGATGGCCGGAATGGGATTCAACTGCTTCAGAACATCCATCGCCTGGGGAAGAATTTTCCCGAACGGCGACGAAACAGAGCCGAATGAAAAAGGTCTGCAGTTCTATGATGATCTGTTTGATGAAATGCTGAAGGACGGCATGGTTCCGTGCATCACCCTTTCGCATTATGAAACACCGCTGCATCTTCTGACAGAATACGGCGGATGGTCCAATCCCATCATGATCGATTTCTGGAAGCGCTATGTCACAACCGTATTCACCCGCTATAAGGGAAAAGTAAAGTTCTGGCTGACATTCAATGAAGTCAATGCCATGCTCAGAAATCCGTTTGTGGCAGGAGGCATCCTGAACATTGATGACCCGAAGGACAAGAACGATCCGATCGGCTCCATCACACAGAAACAGATCTGGCAGGGATATTACAACATCCTGGTTGCCAACGCATGGACAGTAAAGCTCTGCCATGAAATCGATCCCGAATCTCAGATCGGCAATATGATGACCGCTTCCGGTACAGCGACATATCCGGATGACTGCAATCCTGACAATGTAATGGGTGCTCTGAATACCCAGCGCATGGCTGTCTTCTACATGTGCGATCCGATGGCACTTGGAGAAATCCCGGGCTATGTAAAGAGAATCTGGAATGAGAATCCGGGACTGGAACCGGAGATGGATGAAGAAGGACTGAAGCTGATCAAGGAAAACACAGTCGACTTCATTTCCTACAGCTATTACCGTTCCGCTGTCTATGCCGTGGACGCGCAGATGACAAGCAACACCGGGGGCATCAAAGGCAAAGGCAATCCGTATCTGAAGGAATGCAGCCCGCAGCCGTGGGCATGGCCGGTTGATCCGAAGGGACTGCGCTATACAATGAACGTTCTGAATGACCGCTATCATCTGCCGCAGTTCATCGTTGAAAACGGCATCGGTCTGGATGAGAATCTGGATGAAAACGGAAAGATCGACGATCCTTTCCGTGTACGCTATCTGGAAGAACATCTGAAACAGGTTCATGAGGCAATTCTCGATGGTATCCCCTGCATCGGCTATCTCTGGTGGGGTCCGATCGATGTTGTTTCAGCAGGAACCGGAGAAATGAAGAAGCGCTATGGATTTGTCTATGTCGACAGATTCAATGACGGACACGGAACACTGGAGCGTGTAAAGAAAAACTCCTACGACCGCTATAAAGAAATCATCGAATCCAACGGCGAAGCTCTCTTCAAATAATGCATTGAAGCTGTGAGAAAGACAACTCGCAGCTTTTTCATTGTGTAAAGAAATCCATGCAAGTTAAACATTTTGCATGCATGAATTTCAATCCGGTGACGGCTTTGGATGTCTGTCATTCCGGAATGGTGAGTCTGCAGCTGATTGGCTGTTGCCAATCAGCTGAAAGATTGACAGAATAATAGCAAAAAAGGCAGGTTATTTTATGAATGAAGAATTAAGAGAAACCATGGAAGATACAGAGGAATGTGAAGAATACGAACGCTCAGGAGAAGTACTTGAAACTGTTGAGCTGACAATTGCGATTCCGGAAGCAGGAACACTCATTACCTGCAAAGACCCGTCCGGTATTGATCAGACCCCTGTCCCTGAAATCATTTCGAAGAATGATCATTATGATATCGAAAGAACCAATGAAAGACCGGAAGCTTACTGGAAAACATACAATACTCTTGAATACTATTCTGATGTCAGATTTGAAGCAGGCAAATCATATACAGTATTCGGCAAAGTAAAGGCAGGCCCGGGCTATATCTTCAACGATCCTGTAACTCTGATCATCAACGGTGAAGAAGTTCCTTCCGAAGAAGTCGAAGATTATTCTCTTGAGGGCGACAGTTTCACTTTCTACTTTGACATCACAGTCAAATAAAATATTTCAGTAATCATTACTCCATGAAAAAGCTGTCCAGGGTTTTATAAGACCATGGACAGCTTTTGTGTATGATCGCATTGCGGACAGGATGCGTTTTATCATCAGGTTAACTTGGAATTTTTCTGTATATTGAACATGCCGGCAAAGTCCGGTCCATCCATCAACGATTGATTTGATTCATAAGGCTGCCAGGCTCAGGAGGGGGCAGCCGTCTTTAAATTCAATCTTTCTTTCAGATATGCTTGCTGCAGAGTACAAGAAGAATCATAAAAAAGAGACAAAAAGGTGATCCAATGGATTTTGAAATAATTGAATTATCTCCTGCTGAATTCGAAAAATGCGGTAATATCCGGAATATGAAGCAGCAGGAAAAGTCAGCTGAGCAGTTTTACAGCGAACTCATTTCAGGCAACCGTATCACCTATGTATACAAACAGGATGATGAATTCACCGGCGAAATTTCTTTGGTTTTTAATATGAACGATCCGGACCGCGCAATTGATCAGCAGCGCTTCTATGTTTCCCGTCTGATTGTCAAACCCGAAGAAAGACGAAACGGCATCGGCAGAAGGTTATCAGAGTACGCGCCAGTAAGGCAAAAGGAATGGGATATTCTGAAATGTCAATCGGTGTGGACCTGGACAACTATCCTGCATTGAAACTGTATGCTGATTTCCGATTTAACAAAATACTGTTTATCGGCGAAGATAAACAAGGGAAATATGCAAAGCTGTTAAAGAAAATTTGAGAGTAAAAGCTGATTGATTTTCTGCAATCAATCAGCCTGCACTTTTTCCAGCGACATTCCAACAATAAAGCACACTTTTCCAAGCGACTTTTTATAGTATTATGCGACTTTCAAAGAAGAAAGTGGTAATTCTATTCCCACTCGATAATGATTTCTTGAACGTAAAGTAAATAATTTACGTTTTGGTATATTTCGTATATTTAAATCTACAGTTTTCATTCACGTCTACCACGTATGCGATCCGCATGGCAGCAAAATGGTACCAGAGAACGGAATCAGTCAAGATGAATCACAAGCCAGTTCAGAACATCTGAATAACTTCTCTCATTGGCTGCAACTCCCAGAAACAAATCACTTAATTCTTCCTGAGTGTAATCCAGCCGAATCCTGTTGAGTGCCAGAAAAACAAGCATTGCATGTGCGCCTATTCTTTTATTGCCGTCAACAAAAGCATGATTGCTTGCCAGTCCATACCCGAGTCTGGCTGCTTTCTGATAGACTGACGGAAAAAGATCTTTACCGTCAAAACTCTGAAAAGGAGCTGCCAGAGCAGATTCAAGCATCCCCTCATCTTTCAGACCTTTGCTTCCTCCGGTTTCTTCAATCAGCTGATCATGCATCAGGAGAATCTGTTCTTTGGAAAGAATGATCATTTAGCAAGTTCCTTATAGGCTTCTTTGTTCTTTCTGATCAGATCCTTCGAGATATTCAGGACATCTGTATCAGATGCCATCTGCCTTGTTTCAACTTCAGAAAAATCAATAACCAGATACCTTGGCTTATTATTCTTCATTATTATTGCAGAACCGTTTTTGTCTACCAGCCTGGCCACATGAGAAAAATTCTGATTTGCTTCAGTCATAGAAACAATGTATTCTGTATCAATCAGCATACTATTCCTCCTTGATTCATTATCATTTTAACATAAAAAATAGGATGTATTAATCCTATTTTTATCCCCCACTCAATAATGATTTCCTGCACGTAAAGTAAATAGTTTACGTTTTAGTATATTTCATGTATTTATATCTACGGTTTTCACTCACATCTACCTCGTTTACCGTCCGCATGACACAGTGAGCGATGCCATAAGCCCAAAAATCTAAGATAGGATAATTCCTTATGGAAAACTTTACATGATCCGGGCTTTGCTGCGAGCAAAAATGATACTATATAGGCGGAGCAAAGATATGATCAGTTTGAAAATTGATGACAACCTACTTCGCCGGCTGAACGAAAGCGATAACCAGATTCTGAAATACATTTATGGGAGGGGAACTGATATCTGCAACATGAGTGTGCAGCAGTTTGCAGCAGAAGTTTCGTGTGCTCCCTCATCAGTGATTCGATTCTGTCGGAAAATAGGATTTTCAGGCTTTTCCGAATTGAAATATGCACTTGGCAAAAGTGATAGTCCTAAAGAAAAAGAGGTCATAACGGATGGAAATTTGTCGTTCGAAACAATTCTTTCGGATATAACAACCGATATTCGAGGCACAGCAAATCTTCTCGAGAATGATGATATTTACAGGATTGCAAACCTGCTGCTTTCAGATATCCCCTTATACCTTTATTATCCCAGCGGCATAACGGACAGTCTTGTCCGTTATCTTGAAAAACTTCTGATGATCAGCGGCAGACCGAAAGTCTTTCAGCTTCATTCTGGTAATATGACTGAACATTTGATCAATACAATTCCTCATGATGCAATTATCATTTTCATCAGTGCTTCCGGAACATGGGGGAAAACTGTCAGTCTTGCCCGTAATGCCAGCCTTCATAACCTTATTACTGTCGGAATCACTCCTTATACAAATAATCCGGTTGCGGCGAACTGCCGATACAATCTGCGTTTTTTCACACATCCGAAAGAGAACAACGGAACAGAATATACTTCAAGGCTGTGTATTTTCTATACCATTGACACATTGATCGCTTTCTACCAAATGCTGAAGAGAGGAGATGAACCGGATGAATGAATATCTGAGTACCGTTGATCTTTCCTCCCTCTCTGAAACCGACCGGAGAATCTATGATTATATTCAACAGAATTCTTCCCGGACTGCATGGATGACGCTGGAAGATCTGTGCCATGAGCTTTATGTCTCTAACGCAAGCATTGTCCGATTCTGCCAGCACATCGGTCTTAAGGGGTTCAATGAACTGAAATATGTGCTGCGTTCTGACAGAAAAGAATCACGCAGGCCGGTCTATGGAATCATTCCCCGTCAGCTGGCTTCCCTCAGTGATATGTGCGCTTCTCTCAATGAGGAGGAAATCCTGAAAATCTGTCAGCTGATCCGTCAGGCGGAATCATTCTATATTTACGGAAGAAATCTTTCCGCTGTTCCTGCCGGATATATGTACGACATGTTAATGTCGGTGGATATGCCATGTATCCTGATTGACTGGATGGACGCGCTTTCGGCGATTTCCGGTTCTGCCCGTGAAGGCACAGTATTATTGATGATCTCTGACCACGCTCATAAAGAATATGGTCCGATCATCCAAAGTTTCAAAAATCACGGAGCCCGTGTGATCTGGCTGTGCGGATCTGAAGTGGAAAGTGATTTACGCTTTGCGGACATCGTCATCCAGACGGATGATCAGGCGGATCCCCATCACAGTCCGGGAAAGATTTCCGCCCTGCTGATTGTCCAGATTCTCATAGAGCTGCTCAGCCGCAAAGACGTGTCTGCTGAAGAATAGAAGCGGGAATACGAAAAAGAAGGTTTCATTCAGATGTACTTGATACATCCGGATGAAACCTTTTATCTTCGATCAGCGGATCACCGGCATGCCTTTTGAAACATGCCGGGGCGGAATGAAGGAGATGCTCCTGCCGTTTGCGTTGGTCACAATCAACATAGTGCTCATGTCATAGTTCTGTGAGAGCAGTTTCAGATCAGCTTCCACAACCGGTTCACCGGCTGCGACTTTGTCACCTTGTTTTTTGAAAACTTTGAATCCTCTGCCATTCGCTTCCACAGTATTGATGCCGATATGCACCAGAAGTTCCATACCGTTTTTCATGGTGATCCCAAAGGCATGGCCGGTCGGGAACATTACACTCAATGTACCTGAAGCAGGCGCGCAGACCGTTACAGTATCGCCCTCATAGCGGAACGCGACGCTTTCCCCCATCATCTTCTGGGCGAATACCGGATCACTGACGGAAGTCACATCAATCAGTTCGCCATCCGCCATTGCGGCAATCCAGTCTTCTGAGGTGTCTGCTTCCTTTGTTCTGAATCTGTCAAATAATCCCATACAGATCTCCGGCGAAGTCTTATTCGTACATTTTCATAACCTGGCGCACAGCATCCGCGACCTGTTCCACCTTCGGTCCGTAAATAACCTGGATATGTGTTTCGCTGGGTTTGATAATGCCGAGAGAGCCTGTCTTTTTCAGCATCTCCTCATTGACTTTACTCATATCTTTAACGTCCACACGAAGTCTGGAAATACAGTTGTTTACAGCAACGATATTGTCATAGCCGCCTAATCCTTCAATGATGACGGAAGCTGTTTTCTGCATCTTTTCATCGACAGAAACAGAGCTATCTGCTTCGTCATCATCATCCGATACGTCCACAGAAATATTGTTCTTTGAGAGATACCAGCGGAAGACAAAGTAGTAGATAAACGCGTAGGCAATGCCGACGACAATGACCCAGTACCAGTTGGAACCCGGCTGGAAGACACCCCAGATGAAGAAGTCGATCAAACCGCCGCCAGTGTTTCCGATAATGACGCCGAGAGCTGCCATCAGTGCGAAGGAGATTCCACCCATGATGGCATGAAAGCCGAACAGTGCAGGTGCGATGAACATGAAGGAGAATTCAAGCGGTTCGGTAATGCCTGAGACAAGGCTGGCCGCAACACCTGCAATCATGAGTGCCTTGACCTTTGCCTTCTTTTCTTCAGGAGAAGTCTGGTAGATTGCAAGAGCGGCAGCCGGCAGACCGAACATCATGAACGGCATCTTGCCCTGGCCGAGGAACTGTGTGAACGGAGCCAGTTCCTTGAGTGGAACCTTGTCGACAAACTGCAGGAAGATATTCAGGCAGCCTTCCACGCCTTCATATGTGCCGCCGAGGGGAGTTGTACGGAATAAGCCGTTGAGCACATGATGAAGACCGGTCGGGATAAGAGCTCTTTCCAGCAGACCGAACAGGCCGACGCCGGCAACGCCCATGCTGTGGATCAGACTACCGAGTCCGTTGATGCCGGTTGATAACGGCTGCCAGACAAACGGACTGATGATACCAAGGGCAGCAGCTGCCAGGGTAACGATCAGAGCGACGAATCTCTTGCCGCCATAGAAAGCAACAGCAGCGGGGAAAACGACTTTGTGGTATTTGTTATGAAGATTTGCAGTGAGCACACCGATCAGAATGCCGGCCACGGCTCCCATGTCGAGAGTTTCGACACCGAGAATGGTGGAAATCTTCATGACAGAGAAGTCCATGACGCCGGTGTTGATGACAAGAGAGCTTGCCACGAGGAATGTGTAGTAACCGATGAAGCCGGCAAACGCTGCGACTTCCTTTTCTTCTTTCGCCAGGCCCATCGCGATGGAAATCGCAAACAGAACCGGAAGAAGAGTGAAGACAACGCCCGAAACCTTGTTCAGAACCAGAATAATGAATCCGATAAGTCCTTCACCCAGGAACGGGGCGGCAGCGACAACCTGCGCCTTCATCAGAGCAGAGGTAAGACCAAGCACAATACCGCAGGCAGCCAGGGCTGCGATCGGCATCATCAGGCTTCTTCCCAGTGCTGAGAAGAAATCCATAATACTGCTTTTCTTCATTTCCGCCACCTCTTATTTCAGTTCAGGCCACATGCCTTTGTTTACTTCAATCATGGCGTCCAGAATCTGACGCGCCTTCTTAGCGTCGTTGATCAGACGGTTGAGTGTGAATGCTTCGAGGGCTTTCTGGTATGAATGCTCATAGTAGGCGTCAACCAGCAGCTTCTCACTGGAAACCTGCTGGACTAGCAGACCAAGATAGAACTGCGGAATGTTGCCGACAGCCATTCTTCTCGGACCGTTGATACCGAGTTCACAGACGAGCTCAACCATGGCGTCATCCTGCATGTTGGCAATCGCGCCTTCATTTTTAACAATAACGATGAATCTTGTATTTTTGTTGTAAGCGATTGCTTCCGCGACTTTGATCATCATCTCGGCATGAGCGTCTGAGATGGTATCAAATCTGTCACCCAGTTCGCCTCTGGCAATGACTTCCCTGCACTCGGCAAAGACTCTCTTTTCCCTGCCGTCAATCACTTCATCTGCTCTTGTGTAGTCGGGATTCAGATGAGAGAACTTGTAATCCGGATAAAGGTAGTATCCATCGTATGTATTCGGAAGAAAGTCCGGAAAGTCTTCCATCATAGTCTGTACGAAGCCGTATGTATCGAGCCAGGACTGATCACGCTGCTCTGCATCCTGAGGAAGGAATCCTTTTTCTTTGATGATCTTTTTGATCTCAGGAAGCAGATCCTTACCGGTTTTTCTGTCATAAACGTGTGTGAACCAGCCATAGTGATTCAGACCGAAGTAAACCGGATCAAGTTCCTCCCAGGAAACATTCAGCAGTCTGGAAACAGAACGCATGATGTTTTCCGGCTGATCGCAGATATTCAGAATCCGGTTGTCATCCGGGAATTCCCTTCTGAGGGCTTCCGCTACAATTGCAGCCGGGTTGGAATAGTTCAAAATCCATGCATTGGGAGAATACTGACGGATCTGATGAATTGCCTCGATCATGTCAACACAGGATCTCAGGCCATATGCCATTCCCCCAGCCCCGCATGTTTCCTGGCCGATTCTGCCAAGATGCAGAGGAATGTGTTCATCTTCTCTGCGCATTTGCAGACCACCCGCTCTCATCTGCATGAAGATGAAGTCCATGTCTTTATACGCTTCAGCAGGATCTGTTGTATAGGAGAAATCCAGCTCCGGAAATCTTTCGGAGAACAGGATCTTTCCAAATTCTCCGATCGGTTGCTGTCTTTCAGCATCAATATCAAACAGGACCAGTTTATTCATAGGGAATTCATTCTGCAGTCTTACAAACGATTTCAGGAAACCCGGCGTATAAGTGCTTCCTCCGCCGACGATACATACGTTATACTTCTTCATACCTTTCCTCCTATTCTTCCGTAAAACTCTGTGGCCATTGAGCTTTTTATCAGGTACATTCAAACTATATTGCATCCATGAAGCAAAGTAAATAATTCCCAATATCGTTGGCAAAGCTTCCAAATGTTCATATAAATTCCATTACCGCGAATATTTTACACACAATTATGTCGGTTTTGAATTACTTCACTTTTCACAGATTTTATAACCTTAAAAAAGTGGATGGTATTACCCATTCCACTCTGTCTATAATTGCTCTATGAAGCTTTTTCAAATTGAATACTGTCAGGATTTTTGCTCGTACTTCACAAAAAGCTATTCCCACTCAATAATGGTTTCCTGTACGTAAAGTAAATAATTTACGTTTTAGTATATTTCATGTATTTATATCTACGGTTTTCACTCACATCTACCACGTTTACGATCTGCATGGTAGCAAAATGGTATCAGAGAATGGTATCAAAGCACAGATTTTTTACCGCTTGCTTCAAACCATCTTTTCTTATAATCAAACTTCCTCATCGACCAAATTGGATTATGGATTTGTTGATATGAAAAACAAAATACATATTAAAGGAAGAATTCCCAAAGCGACAGAGGAGATTCCGACTTTTATAGTTAATGATGAAGCTTTAAAAGATCAGGTGAATATACTATCTGCAGTCACAGTCAATACTAAGGGAAAGTTTGTAATACACTTTGGAAAAATGCCAGAATCAAAACTTGACTCTGAGACTATTATGAAAAGCACACTGGGTATTCGCAGAACTGGACGCAAGAAATCTTGACTCCGTCAAACTGCTGGAAAGATGCGGTTTTATAAAAGAAGCACATTTCCGGCCGGATTGTTTCAGCAAAGGAGCATGGAACGATACACTGATCTATTCCCTGCTGGAAAATGATTATTATTTCTATGCTAAAGAAAGAAAATACTGAATGGTATAAACAATATCTTTCAGAGGATTATAACCTTCTCCTCCGTGTTCACATA
>CAMVGT010000003.1 GCA_947167125.1 uncultured Erysipelotrichaceae bacterium | reverse complement strand
GAATGGAGTGTATCAACCAGATACATTTCCGGATGTCCGGGAAGCGCAAGCGTCCCGGGCACACAGAAGCCCCATCCATATTGCTCAGCAATTGGGTGGGGTAACTTCACACGATAACATAGATCATCTATCCATTCACATAAACTGTCAGTTTCATTTCGGACATACTGATGAAAAGTCTTTATAATCCACCCGCCTGTTTTTGTTTACGAGTGCTGATGAATTTCTGCCGTTTTCTTTTAGGTTTATCCGGTTCAGTCATTCTGACCAGTCCCCTTTCAATCAATGGATTGATATAGGTCTGAATTGCATCTGTTGTGGAAGTCAGGCCAAGATATTCCATCAGTTCTTTTTGATATTTTCCGCTATTATTTCACATTTAATTCATTTAAATACGCATTATTTAGCTTAAATTTTATATATTTGCACTATTTTTGAGTTTTTGATCAGATATGTGAAATGCAATCCGATCTTTCTCAACAGGGTTATTCATCCGATATTACAAATTTCCACAAAATCTCTTTTACTTTTCGACTGCCGCAAATAAAACCCGCACATTAAGTACAGATTTCGCATTTTGTTCAATAGATAGCTATAGCTGTGTGATAATGCGTTCTTCCTTTTTCGCATCCATGTATACATTCTTCAGGATGCTCTTAATCCCTCCGCCGAATGTGATATTAAGCGGCAGATTCAGACCGTCAGTAATCAAGCAATCTTTAAAGGGCAGGATCGTGATGTCCATTGCGATCGGCGGTTTCTGAAACCAGAACATTTCTTCAAAGCTTGAAATAATGCCTTTCACAAGATACACATCGTTATGCTCTCCAATGAAAACAGATCCCTTTTTCAGATGTCTTTCCAGAACAAACCTTCCTGAAATGGATTTCTTCCAGGAGAGAAGAATCTGTTTTTCCTCATCGTTTAAAGAAGTTTCATTCTTCTCTACATATTCGTCGATGCACGAAGGATTCTCCCATACTGCATTCGCAATTTCTTTTACCTTTGCAGGATTCAGGCTCTTCGCCCCTGTCAGTTTTTTCAGTTCATTGACTTTGAATTTCTGATTTGCAAAATCAAGAAGCGGAAAGAAAAGTTTGTAGAAAAGTCTGCTGTCAGCTTCACTCAGTTTCATAAACGGTTTCCTTTTTCATATTCTCTTTGTCCATTATCTTTTACAACCGCTGATCTGACAAGATTCCAGACAGGACACTCTTTTCAACAATCATCGATTCTCCTGAACCAATGTCATCTCTCCCTGATCAATGGCTGTAAGACGGAACCAGTATCTTTGTTCTTCTTTATCCATTACACAGATTCTTACCGTAAATGCATCTGTAAGGTCTGTCATATCCTGCAATGCAGTATATGTTCCGTCTTCTTCCTTTTCAAACTGAACTGTTTTCTTATGACAGAGATGTTCTTCATCAAACACTTCCGCAAATATAACTGAAACAGAACCCATATTCTCTGTTTCATTCACACTAAGCTTCAAACTGTTATCATCGTTCTTTACAGAAACTGTGATAGATGCCGGTTTCTTTCTTGTATCAAATGCGGCAGTATTAACCGCTTCTCCCTTCTCATTGTCCCAGATCACAAAGTTCATGCCGTATTCGTTCAGACTGTATTCATCATATGTCCTTCCGTTGGATATACGTATGGATGACACATTGCCTGATTCCAATGCGCCGCTTACAATGATGAACGGCAGCCAGGATATCGTATATCCATAACGTTCGAGATACCGTTCTCCCGCATCCTGCAGGATTCTGTCCCCGTTCTTTGCAAAATAGAAGGAAGCTTCCGGCCAATTGCGGATATCATATTCAAATCCAAGTTCATACAATGCATTCTGAATGGAATCATCAATTCCTTCTGCCGCATTTCCTGCTCCGCTCATCAGAATGCTGTAACGTTCCGGATCCAGCATCTTTAAAACATTCATATAACCGACCGGATCATTCTGTACACCTGAAATAAATAACAGATCTCCACCGGAATATTCAAATAAGGATTCCCCGAAGAACTTTCCGTTCTTTTCATACAATCCAATGACTTTAAGATGTGTCAGATCCATCTGTTCAGGACTGATCTTCAGATCTGCCTGCCAGGAGCCATCCTTTAAAGGAACACAATCGGTATAAACTGTTCCTTCTTCATTCTCTGTCATGATCCTCACATTATGCAGAATACCTTCTTCCTGCGGAATATGATCCACATTCAATGTGAGAATCCCTTCTTCACAGCCCTTGACTGTCACATCTGCTTTGATTAAGGAATCACCCTTTTTCTTTAGGTCAGAAATGCTGACAGTCACGCCTGACTTCTGTTCCATAAAGCGTGATTTCTGACGGATGAAGGAAGCTTCTTCCTCCCTTCCAAGTTCTTCCGTCAGTGTATCTTTGTCGGAAAAAAGATTTGTCCCCAGGCCAAGCCTTTCTCCTTCAATTTCCACCCCCATTGCCGCAAGCGTTGTGGGAAAGTGGTCAAAGGTTGTATAAAGCCTGTGTCTTTGCGGATCTTCATTTTCCGCAGCAGAGTTGATAAAAGCCGTATAGACTCTTCTTTCATAGGAAGAATCGATGTTTTCACAGAAATCCACATCCATGGTCGGATGATCTCCGGATAAAACAATTGCCGTATCTTCATACCATGGCTGTTCTTGACACCAGGAAAGGAATTCTGCGATTTTCTTTGATGAACATGCTATTACATTGGCATATTGATTATCATTGAATGTATCCGGACAGTCTTCGCATACCCATCCATCTTCAAAATGTGTATCCACTGTCAACATTGTCAGATTGAACGGTTCATCCTTTGATGAAAGTTCATTGAGATTCTCTTTGGCAATGTCAAAAAGCTTATTGTCTTCATATCCCCACCAGACATAATAGCCATATGGGATTTCTCCGTTTTCTTCTGAATAGACATAATCATGGATCTGATAATCGCCATGGCTGGTGAAGTAAAGTTTTCTTCCGCCGAATTCCGCATCCGATCCAATCAGCAGGCGGTTGGTATAGCCGTTATTCTTTAAAACATCTCCGATTGTCTGAATGCCTGGGAAGAAAACAGACTGATTGCCCATGTCATTGCCATTGACACTGACTTTCAGAGGCAGTCCGCTTGTTTCCGCAAACATGCCGCCCATTGTCCATGTGGTTGCCGGCATGGAATAGCCGCCGTTGAGTTCTGTATGGTTTCCAGCAAAGCATTCATTTTCTTCCGCAATCTCTGTCAGTTCCGGAATGCAGTTGAAATCAAAGGCACCGCCGTTATCTTGATCCGCATATGTTGTTTCCATGGATTCCAGAAAGATATAGATAAGATTGCGTTTCTTTTCAGGAAATGTCAGATTCACATTTGCAGGATCGGCATAGTTTTCCTGGATGAATTCCGATTCCACACTTTGTGAAACCACATATTCTTCCACATCCACATTTTCATACAATGAAACAGCTGACAGGCAGAGACATAAAACTGCACTGATTGTCAGACACAATGCCTGTTTTCCTCTTCCACGGTGAAAGATGATCAGCACAATTCCCATCAGAATTCCCACAATCAAAGAAGGAAGCCCGGCTGAAATAAACCAGCTTCCCAGCATGTCATTGCCGGTTCCGCCGAATCCCTGCTTCAGCTGGAATACCAGCTCATTCATATTCAGATTCGGCCATGTCTTTAACATCCAAAGACAGGAAAAGGCAAGCAATACCGTGAATACAAACAGGATATAGCCGATTGCCTTTAATATTATGCCTATCCCTTTTTTCACGTTCTGCCTGCCTCTTATAAACCTTTAATTTGACGCAGTCTCTTCTGTTTCTTCATCCGTCCACACAGAAGACTGCGATGCCTGATATTCTTTTAAATTGCCTTTGATGTCCGGAAGATGCGAATACTCACCGGATGTGTTCAGCACATCAATCTTGATCACACAGTCGGTAACATCGATATCAGAAATATCGATATTCTCCGCCCATCCGTAGTTTTCCGTATTCTCCAGCTGATAGCGGTACTGTCTGTCCGGATGCATTGTATCAAAGACTGTCACTCTGACATCCGCAACCTCATCACGAATACCTGTGATGTTATTGATACGCAGTGTCATCAGTCCGGTTTCTTCATTCAGCTGTGTAATTCTCACATCCGCTTTGGGAACACCCCATCTGGTATCGAAAAAGGTGTTGGTAACCATCTCGCCGTTTTCCTGATCCCAGACAACAATATTCATTCCCTTGGCGCTCGGGCTGTACTGTTCATATCCCCAGTAATACCTGTTGGCAATATATACAGGTGCTGTGGAAGCGGAAGATACCACAATATACGGATATCCGCCGGATGTGACTCCGTATCTTTCCAGGAACCATGGGCTCGCTTCTTCATGAACCCTGTCACCGGAAATGACAGCGAACCAATAATAGTCCTGCTGTCCTCTTAAATCAATCTCTGTTCCAAGATTGAATAAGCTTTCCTGAATCTCATCGGTAATGCCGTTGACGGCATTATCCTTTAATGTAATGAAGATTGCATATTTATCTCTGTCCAGTGTTGCCAATGTATCAAGATAAGCAGCCGGATCATTCTGTACAGCACCTAACCACATCAGGTCAGCTCCGCTGTATGTGAATACCGTTGTACCGGCAATGCCGGAACCCGGCTTCCCGTTCTTTTCCGAAATCACAATCCTCAGTCCGGTTGTATCCATCTCATCCTTCGGCACATGCAGATCTGCTTTCCAGGAACCATCCTTCTGTGCAGAAGCCCGGTAAATCATTTCGCCTTCTTCTGTTTCCGTCACAGCCATGACATGGTAAACCGGTCCGTCTTCCGCCAGGATGTCATCCACCGCAATCGAAAGTGTTTCGCTTTCTTCATCATAGCCAAGCACTTTGACAGTCGCATCCGCTTTCATATGACCGGTTGTCAGTAAGTCCTTGCTGGTAAGATCAACACCGGATAAAGCTTCCATGAATTTGGATTTCTTGGAAATCTCAAGTGTTTCTTCCGAAACACCCATTTCTTCCGTCAGTGTTTTCTTTGAAGAGAAAAGATTCGTGCCCAGACCTAAACGGTCGCCTTCAATATAAACACCTAGAGATGCCAGTGTAGTCGGGAATTCATCCAGTGTGGAAAAGCTTCTTGTTAAAGTCGGATCCACCGGCTGTACCGCTGAATTCATATAGCATGTATAGACTTTTCTTGTATAATCCGCAGAAATATCATTGCAGAAATCCACATCCATCGTCGGATGGTCGCCTGTCAGGATAATGGATGTATTTTCATACCAGTCCTGTTCCTTGCACCAATTAATGAATTCAATGATCTGCTTTGAAGAACATGCCATGACATTGGCATACTGTTCTTCATAATCATTCCCGCACAGACTGCATACATATCCATCTTCAAAATGCGTATCCACCGTTAACATGGTCATGTTGAACGGTTCATCCTTCGCCGCATATTCTTCCAGTGTGCTTTTTGCCATGTTGAAGAGATAGGTATCTTCCATTCCCCACCAGACATAATGTCCTGCCGGAACATAGCCGTTTTCCGCAGCCCAGTAGTAATCGCGGATCTCATAATTGCCATGCTGGGTGAAATAGGTCTTTCTTCCGCCGAATTTGGCATCAGAACCTAATAAAAGCACATTGTTGTATCCGTTGTTTTCCAGCACATTTCCCAGTGTGGTGATATCCGGGAAGAAGGATTCCTGGGTATCCATGTCATTGCGGTCAACGCTTGTCTGCAGAGGCAGTCCGCTTGTCTGACCGAACATCGCACCCATTGTCCATGTTGTATAAGGAAGAGAAATGCCTCCATTCAGCTTTTCATCATTTCCTGAGAAATCTTCATTCTCCTTTGCAAGTTCTGTCAGTTCAGGAATGCAGTTATAATCAAATCCTCCGCCGTTATCCGTATCGGCATAGGTTGTCTCCATCGATTCCAGGAAGATATAAATCAGATTCCTCTTTTTTGAAGGGAATGTCATCGGTGTTGTGGCAGGATCTGCATAATGATCCATGATGAATTCCGAATTGGTTGACTGCGCCGCAATATATTCACCAACCCCGACTCTTGTATAAGCCGCAGCACCTGCAGAAATCAAAGAAGCCAGTGAAATAATGACCATCGAAGCACGCAGTTTTCTCTTCGGTTTTCCCTTCATGGAAACCAGCAGGACAATCAACATGATCAGTACCGCAATCACCGGGAAGCCGCAGTGAATCATAAACTGCATGATCATGTCTCCGCCGGTACCGCCGAGTCCCTGCTGGAACTGGAACATCACTTCTTCCATCTTCAGATTCGGCCATGTGTCAAGCATCCACTGCGCAGACAGTCCGATCAATATGGACAGAATAAAAAAGAATGAAACAAATACTGTATGAATAATCGCAAACGTCTTCTTCATTCCTGTCCTCCCCATCACAATCTAATAATTTAACACAGTTATGTGTTTTTTCTGCGAAGAGATGCACAACTTAAGGAATTTCCAAAAAACATTTCCGGATTCGTCAGCACCAGTGGGGACTTAATTTCAATAGATTGGTAAAAGTAATTTACCGGAGACCATCATAAACATTCAGTTCCTCGAAACTGCACGATTCAAATCAGTCCGACACCAGAAAAAAGGAACAGCTTTCACTGCTCCTTCATTCCTCATTGGATCTTCTTTCTTCAATATGACGGAATACTGCATCAATCAGATA
Organism: uncultured Erysipelotrichaceae bacterium; assembly: GCA_947167125.1. Classification (GTDB taxonomy): domain Bacteria; phylum Bacillota_I; class Bacilli_A; order Erysipelotrichales; family Erysipelotrichaceae; genus Bulleidia. The sequence goes on along the minus strand of CAMVGT010000003.1, from coordinate 98,487 downwards.
TCTTGCACCGATCTCTGAACTGTTTCCGAGATTGAAGACATATTCATGTTTCAGATTCTCAATGGTCTCTTCATAATCATTGCTGTGTTCCAGAAGATACGCAATCTTATCCGGTGCCTGATCAATCAGAGCAGGATCCAGAGACATGCCGATGACATCTCTTGTCCAGATATCAAACGGTACGGTATCAATCTTCTGATATTCCGGATTCATCACCTTCATCGGTGTGTTGATAAAGAGAACCGGCTTGTTTGTTGTAAATGCGAATTCATAGGCAACACTCGACCAGTCGCTGATCATGATATCCGCTTCAAAGACGGTATTTGTGGAAGTGAAGTCGGTCTGGATTTCAATATCCGGATTGTCCTGATACTTCACCTGCAGTGCCTTCATCTGATCGCCGTTATGGCGGACATGCTGGGGATGGGGTCTGACAATCACATGGTAGTTATGATCCTTTAATGCATCCAGCAGATCTTCCAGACAGCTTTCCACAACATTTCCCTTCTGCCAGGAAGGAGCGATCAGTACCACTTTCTTTTCATGCACAGGTTTTTCAGATGCTTCATAGGAAGCGATCATTTCATCCAGCAGCGGATAACCGTCCTCCACAAGAACCTTGGCAGGAAGATGATTGACTGCTTCCTGCTTGCGGATTTCTTCCACCTGATGCTTTCCTGCCAGGAAAACAGTATCGAAATGATCAACCGCGCCTTTTCTGAACGTAAGGTTGTAGGAACCGATGCCATGGCAGAGATTGATATATTCAATATCCTTGCGGATATAGCTTCTCTTGATCTGATAGGTCTCAAGGTCCGGCATTGTCATTGCGACAACATCCGCGTCCATCTTCATCATGAGTGTGATCAATGTATTGGAATCGATGAAATACGGCTTGATCTGATCATTTGTCTTTGCCATCTCAAAGATGGAATCATCCGGATCGGATGTGATGTAATGAATCGGAATGTCAGTATATTTCAGAATATATTCAATCATTCCGGCATAGTATTTATAAAAACCGTTGGATTCCGAATAGAAGACAAGATGCTTGTTGGCAATCGAGAAGAAGCGTTTATAATCCGCTTTTACTCTTTTAGCCAGCGGTCTGCTCAGTTTCTTTCCTTTAGAATCCGAAATCTCTTCCAATGCTTTTCTGCTCTTCTCAAGTGCTTCATAATCCACATATTTCTTCGGATTGATCAAAGCATTCAGAATATACTGCTGCAGAATCGCAAAGAGATTGCTCGCCACCCAGTATAAGGCAACGCCTGAAGGAACATAGAAGCCAAGATACAGCGACAGCAGTACTGAGAAAGCCAGCATACCGTATTTGCTGAAGACGGATTCTTCATGCTGAAGAACATTGACCGCATTTTCCGCAACGCTTAATAACAAAGCGGACAGTGCCGCAAGCAGCGGTGCGAGAATTGAAATCCCGCCTTTGACAGAAGCGATCCAGCTGAGATTGAGTCCTAAGAAACTCATGCGGAAAGACTGAATCTTTTCCACCGTCTCTTCCACAGGAAGAGACGGATACTGCTCAGCCAATGCAAGATAGCTTTCAATATGTCCGTTCTCCGCATCCTGAATATCATCCACAATCATCAGCTGCAGGGAATTGGATTCCGGATCCAGATCCGGATTTTCCGCAAGGACAATTTCCGTAAAGCGGTCGCTGACTTCCTGAGGCGCTTTGAGAATATAAGTGATCGGATGGTAAATGACATTCACAACACCAAGCAGGAGAACAATCTGGATTGCCAGAGGAATCAATGACGCAAAGGCATTGTATTTCTCTTTTTTATAAAGGCTGGACTGCTCATCCGCAATCCGGTCCTTGTCGCCGTAATATTTCACCTTGATGTTGTTGATCTCCGGCTGCATCCTCACCATCTTGATGGAATTCTTCTGCAGCCATAAAGACAGAGGGAACAGAATCACTTTTGTGATCAGTGTGAACAGGATAATCGCAATGCCGTAATTCTTAAATATCCCGTAGCAAACGCTCATGATTGAGCCAAGAAAAGCCGCAAACGCAGACATCGCATTCCCTCCTTTCACTTCTGCAGTTCATAGACATTGCCGGTTGCTTTGCCCGCATCCATGTCATATGCCCTGCCGTTCCATTCATATTCATTCAGATGATATTCTTCAAGATAGACATAATGCAGGAATCTTCTGCTGTCTCTTTCATCTGAAACAAAATCAAAGATCTCATTTCCTTTATGTCCGTCCAGAAGGTTTGCATAGCCTTTCTGCAGATCATCAAAGGAAACAGGCTTCTCAGAAATCTGCACCGTTCCGTTTGTCTCATTGAAACCTTTTGCCATCAATAATGCATTCTGTCTTCTTGAAGCAGGTCCGTATGAATCCTCCTGGGCATAGTTATATCCATGGTCAGCCATGATGATAATGGCTGTATTGTCATAGACACCCGCATCCTTTAACATCTGCAGATATTCATTGGTCAGCTCAATTGAGCCTTTCATCTTCATGACATAGGTTCCGCTGTCAGTCGGAATCGTATTTCCCATTTCATCCAGATCAAACGGCACATGCGCGCCTTCGGTATGAATGAATTTGAACTGTTTCTTTTCTGCTGCTGTAACAGCAGAAGATCTCATATAATCACGCCACATGAAGTCGCTGTAATTGAAGGCAATCGAACCGTCATCATAGGTCACGGAACTGTTCAGTTCAAAGACGCTCGGCTGGAAGGTTCTCTTCATTGTAAAAGGCGCGTATTTGAACCATATCATCTTCACCATCTGTTTGATGAATGTGGATTTGTGGGCAATCATTGTCCCGGCTGTATGGATGTTCTTTACCTTCTCTTTGAATGCTTCATCCCCATAGGTCAAAGAATCTTCATATAAAGAAACTTCATAGCCATCCTTTTCCAGTCTTTCAAACAGAGGAGATTCATTCATCGCCTTTGTCTCAAAGGTATTGAAATCTTCCGTATTCTCATTCCATTTCCCGCTGAGAATAAACGGAATGGAATATTCCGTAAACGGATAAGCCGCAAGCGTATCCGGATAAATCGTGAAGTCTTTGAAATATTCAGAATATTTGTTATCCGAGGCCACTGTATCCGCAAACAGTTTTCCGTCCACCGCGTCCAGCACCAAAATCACCGCATTGTGCTCTGATGACATTTCCAGCTGCCCGTCAAATGTCACTGCTGTTTCTTCCTTGCCCGCAAATCCTTTTGTGGAAATGCCCATATGCATCAAAGACACAAACAGAGTCATTCCAAGCAATGCGCTTAAGCCTTTGACAAACGCATGGAATCCGTTTCTTTCAAAGAAACGGTAAATCAATGCGATCAGTACAATCACAATAACCCACAGGATCAAAGAAACAAGCTCATCCCTTGCATACAATCCCCAGTCAATCATTGTCCCGTCCATCGGCGGCATGTGGGAAACCAGGAAGCTTCCCTGAATCCATGAACAGATGAACAGAACAGCACCGGCCGCGAGCATCACTTCATAAAGCTGCTCAAAGATGAACCTTCCTGCCGCAAACGCAATGACCATGACCGCAAAGAATCCTATGAACATGACCGCAAGAACAGGAACCTGGGCAGAGAAGTCATACAGGAAATCCGCCTGATTGTTGAAATACAGTTCCAAAGGACCGTATACAGTAAACAGGAAGCTCAGGCCGAGGGAAAGACAGACGGCAGGAATAAATCCTTTGAGCCACTTTTCCTTCGGTTTCTCTTCTTCTTTTGTCTTTTCCTTCACGATGGCTTTTGAGAGATCCGGCTTTACATCTTCACCGGATACAGGATCATGGAATACCAGATCATCCGATTCATAATTCCTGCTCATCTTCTGTTCCAGATGGAACTTAGAAAGAAACGCCCTGCGTATCTTTCTCCAATAGATACCCAATACAGCACCGATCGCAATTGCCATACCCGCGACTGCCTGAATCGCATAGGTCATGACGGATGGATCGATATATGCCTGAACAGGCACTGTAAACATCATTAACATCAGCGGCGTGAAATACACCAGATGCCATACCGTACTTCTTCTCTTCTTCATATATAAAAACCGTAGTCTTTCTTAACCAATCCACGGCTCATTCTATCACAGTTGCCTATGATGAAGAAGACAGCATATTTCTTACAGCATTCTGAATACATGTGTATTCCTCAAACAGAAAAAGGCACCGGAATTTCATCCGATGCCTTCTGTCACTCTGACTTATTCTTCTTCCACCTTCTGCAGATCGTTGTAGCTGATATCTGTCGGTGTTTCTCTTCCGAACAGCAGTGTCAGTACACTTGCGGTCTGTGTCTGGTCGTTCATGGAGGAAACTCTTCCTTCCATACCGGAGAACGGTCCGTTGAGGATGCGGACAGTATCGCCGACCTCGAAGTTGACAACAACCTTCTTGTCGCTCTGTCCCATTCTTCTCAGGATGGATTCCATTTCATCCGGAGAAACCGGGAACGGCTTAGCGCCGCCGCCTGAGGAACCGATGAATCCGGTAACACCTGGGGTGTTACGGACAACATACCATGCCTCATCAGTCATCTTCATTTCAACGAAGACATATCCCGGGAACATGTTCTTCATCTTTTCAACCTGCTTGCCGTTCTTGATTTCGATTTCAGGCTCTTCAGCCACGACAATGCGGAACAGGGAATCCTGAATTCCCATGGTTTCCAGTCTCTTTTCCAGGTTGTCCTTGACTCTGTTTTCATGTCCGGAATAGGTATTGACTACATACCATCTCTTTTCATGTTCGTCATCAATGATGGGGTTGATCTTTTTCTCGCTCATTGGTTACACTCCGATTCCGATAATTTTCAGAAGATATGTGACTGCGAAATCACAGAACACAAAGAATGCTCCGAAGAAACCTGTGAAGAGCAGAACTTCAGCAGTATTCTCGCCGATTCCGGCAGTATTGCCTTCTCTCTTCCACTTGGGCCAGCGTACACGCTTCGCTTCTTTTCTGACACCGTCAATTGTCAGCCAGTGATCCTTAGCCGGTTTGTTTGTTTTCTTTACATCAGCCATGATGGGAAACCTCCTATTTTGTTTCCTTATGGAGCGTTGCCTTGCCGCACTTGGGGCAGTATTTCCTGAGCTCCAGTCTCTTCGTCTTGTTCTTCGAACGGTGTGTTGTGTAGTTCCGTGACAGGCACACCTCACATGTCAGGATGACTTTATCATCTTTTGCCATGACGAAAAACTCCTTGCGAATGCCTAATTACATTAGCATAAGAAAAATATCTTTACAACAGAAAAAATGAATCCGGATTCCGAAATATCCCGTATACTGCAGTCAATAAAAGCATAACATGCGCGCATGTTATGCACTCTTTTCACAGCATTCACAATCATTCCCTTTTGCAAAGAAGATATTGAGTCAGCCGCAGATCTGAACGGAAAAGATTTTGAGGATGATATTCTGATTCAGATCGCCGAAACAAATTCCATCGACTGCATTGTCACAAATAACACGAAAGACTTTCTTGCATTTTCCAATCAGGTATTCAGGCCAGATGAACTTCTGAAAACCCTGTTCAGATAGCTTCCTGAAATTCTTCCTTTACCAGCTCCAGTGTTCTTGCGGCTGCCTGGTCCATATCGTAATAGCGGTATTCGCCAAGCCTTCCCGCAAAGATCACATTTGTCTTTTGATCCGCCAATGCTCTGTATTTCTGATACAGGGCATTGTTTTTTGTATCATTGACCGGATAAAACGGCTCATCGCCGGGCTTCCATTCACTGGAATATTCTTTTGAAACGACCGTTTTCGGCTGGGTGCCGAATTCGAAATGCTTATGTTCAATAATCCGGGTATAAGGCGTTTCACGGTCTGTATAATTCACAACCGCATTTCCCTGATAATTCGGTGTATCCAGAACTTCTGTTTCAAAGCGCACGCTTCTGTATTCAAGAGGCCCTTCTGAATAACCGAAATATGCATCGATCGGTCCGGTATAGAAAACCTTCTCAGCCAGTGCGTTCCATTCATCTTTATCCGCAAGGTAATCTGTATTCAGTCTGACTTCAATATCACCGAGAAGATTCTCAATCATTTTTGTATAGCCGCCGATCGGGATTCCCTGATACAGCGCATTGAAATAGTTGTTGTCAAAAGTCAGACGGACCGGCAGTCTTTTAATAATAAAGGATGGCAATTCTGTACACGGTCTTCCCCACTGCTTTTCCGTATAGCCTTTGACAAGCTTTTCATAGATATCGGTTCCGACCAGGGAAATTGCCTGTTCTTCGAGATTCTTCGGTTCTGTGATGCCGGCAGCTTTTCTCTGCTCCTCAATCTTTTCTTCTGCTTCCTTCGGCGTCACAACACCCCACATCTTATTGAATGTGTACATATTAAAAGGAAGGGAATACAGCTCGCCGTGATAATTCGCAACCGGGCTGTTGGTATAGCGGTTGAATTCCGCAAACTGATTCAGATATTCCCACACTTCCTTATTGTTGGTGTGGAAAATGTGGGCACCGTATTCATGAACCTGGATTCCTTCCACATCTTTTGTATAGATGTTTCCCCCGATATGATCCCGTTTTTCCACAACCAGTACGGTTTTCCCGTGTTTCTTTGCCTCATGGGCAAAGATTGCGCCGGAAAGACCAGCACCGACAACCAGATAATCATATTTCATTGTCAGAAGCTCCTTTCATATTTTTTATGAATGAACTTTGCCTTTAAGAAGGAAACAGCTTTCTTTACCAGATCAACCGGCTCCATATAGATAAACGGAAGTTCTCTGATCTGTTCCCTGCGGATTCTTCCGTCTTCCTTTTTCTTTTCCAGCCAGACATTGAAAATGATCTCGCTGATTCTTCCGTAGAAACGTTTCTGGAAGGCATCCAGATCATCTCCGTTATACCGTTTTTCCAGTTCGAAAAGAATATCGAACAGCCATGTGCAGTATTCATCAAAGAGATCCCATCTCATGATCATCATATTGAACATATAGCCCCATGAACGGCTGACTGCCTTCTGATAGGCATCCATATAATCCGGATACAGTTCCTGAATGATCGCTTCGGTCAGATCCAGCTGTTCCGCATAATGTGTATGGGCATAGTGGGAATAGAGGGTTTCAATATAATAGTTCCTCTTCTGCGGCACAAACAATGCGGTATGATACAGCATCGGCTTGATTTCATCATAGGTAAGGATGTTTTCAAACGGATCCTTTCCTTTTTTCTTCAAAGAGAAATATCTTCTGTAATGAACCAGTCCGATATAATCCGACTGTACATTCTTCCATGCCCAGAACAAACCTGTCAATTCACAGAAAGAAGGATTCTTTGAAGAAATGTTTTCTCCTGTATTGTCTTTGGCATAGCCGAAATCACGGTCGCTTAAAGCAGCACCGACATGAACCGGCATATACATCGGATCTTCCGGCATCCGGTATTCCTTATGTGCAGCGATGATCACTGTAATATCCTTCCGCATTATTCAGCTCCTTCCCGTTTCAGCACTTTGCCTACTGTCTGTACAAGAATCTGCAGGTCCATCCAGACTGTCCACGTGTCAATGTAGCGGGCATCCAGTTCGACAACCTGCTCAAAATCCGTAATATCCGATCTTCCGGAAATCTGCCACAAACCGGTAATGCCCGGTCTCATCGACAGTCTCTTGCGGTGATGTTCACTGTATTTCGACCATTCATCCAGTGTCGGAGGACGTGTACCGACAAGGGACATATCCCCTTTCAGCACATTGAAGAACTGAGGGAATTCATCCAGCGATGTATTGCGGATGAAATTGCCGATTCCTTTCGGCTTTCCATCCGGTCCTTTCTTTTCCGAACCGATGATTCTGGGGTCATCCTCCATCTTGAACATCATCCCGTCCGCCACTTTGTTCATCTTCATCAGTTCCGCTTTTCTTTCTTCCGCATCCATATACATCGAGCGGAATTTATACATATTGAAAACCTTGCCGTTTCTTCCGACACGCTTCTGCTTGAAGAAAATCGGTCCCGGGGATTTGATGTAGATGGCAGGCGCAATAAAGATAAAGATGACACATGTCAGTATACATCCGACAATTCCGCCGACAATATCCAGCAGCTTTTTCAGAATCCATTCATAAGCCGGAATTTCCCGCTTCTGTTCGGAAAGCACAACCAGAGCGCCCATCTTTTCCACATAGGCTGCTCCGATATCCTTCTGTCCATAGAGATTCAATACAACATTTCTTACCGGAATGCCGGCAAGATTCAGTCTGTTTCTCAGATCTTCCGCAACAGATGGATCATGTGGAAGTGAAAGTACCACTTCATCGGTCCAGTTGTGGGTGACATAATCCATCATGTCATCCGGATTCCCTTTGACCGGAATATCTTCAATCTCTTTTGTCATTCCTTCGGAATAATCATCCAGCCAGATTCCTGCGACATCATAATCAATGAAATCCTTTGCCAGAATGCCGTGTACAAGCTGTTCGGCTTCCTTTGAGGATGTGCAGATCACAACCTGACGGTTGGCAGCCTTGTGGTGGGTGACATAATTGCGGATGACCTTTTTCCACACAAGGCGGAATGCCAGTTCTGTGAAGAAATAAATAATCCACAGATAGCCGGTTACCATTCGGGATGTGATGCCGATGTCATGAATGAAGAAAAGAATGACGACATTCATCAATGCCAGGAAAAGCGTATGCTGGAACATCTTTCCAAGTTCCATCCACTTTGTACGTTTGAGTATGTTTTTATACGGGCTTTCCATCACCAGACTCAATGCCAGAGAGGCAGCCAGTGCGATCTGCTGTCTGCGGAAAGGCGCGGATCCGATATGTGCCAGAACATAATGATTCCTGTCATAGAACCATGTCGCAATATAAAATGCCAGTTCCAGAAGAACCAGATCCATCACAATAAAGTCCAGATGCTTGAAAAAGCTGTTTCTGTTATCCTGTGTATTCATAGTATTGAAATTATACACCATAACGCATTCAAATCCTCATGACTCCGGCAGTCCCCTCTTCTTCCTTTTCTTATATTTCGCTATAATGGAAAGCACCGCAGAAAGAAGAAAGTGCAAGAGAACTTATGAACAGACGTGTCGCATTGTTTGACAACATCAAATTCATCCTCATATTCCTGATGGTATTCGGCCATCTCATTGAATCATTTGCGGATGACATCAATCTGTACAAAGGTCTCTTTGTCTTTATCTATGCTTTCCACATGCCGCTGTTCATCTTTCTTTCCGGTCTTTTCTACAAGAAGTCTTCGGTAAAGAAGAATATGGTTCTGTATCTGATTCTGTGGTTCCTTGTCTACTGTCTCAATCATCTTGTCTACAGGTATCTGAGACCCAGTCCTCCGGCTTTCTCACCGTTATTGAAGCTGGATGGATTGCCATGGTTCATGTTTGCGACAGCCGCCTTCTATGGACTGACCGGGCTGCTGGATCAATTTGACCGGAAGAAAATATTGCTGATATCTTTAATTCCGCCGTTGATTTCCGGATTCTTCCCGGTGATCCGCGATGCATTCGCATTATCAAGAATCATCGTTTATTATCCATTCTTCTTAGCAGGTTCTTTAATCCGTGCAAATGGCGTCATGAAACTGAAGCAGAATCAAACATTCCGGATCATCGGAATCACTGCATTGGCTGTATGGTTCATCTTCTGTATGATCAAACCGGAATATGCAGCTCAGCTGAGGCATCTCTTTACCGGAAGAAATCCGTTCAATCCGAAATACTTCCCGTTCGGACCGGTATTGAGAATTGCATGTTATGGATTGACCTGCGCATTGTCCGCAGGAATCATCTCATTGACACCGGAAAAGGAAATTCCATATATCACAGTATTCGGACAGAGAACCGTTCAGGTTTACTTCTGGTCCACCGCATTCCATGCGATTCTGATACTTCCCCGCAGTATCTACACTTCACTCGCTCATTCTGTATTCGGCGTTCCGGGGATTCTGATCATCGCCCTGATTGAAGTCTGCATTCTTTCCACAAAAGCAGCTTCCTTCCCGACCTCTCTGATCATGAAAACAGTATCGGAAAAAGTGTCTTAATCACCAGCTTTAAAAAAACAGTTCGGATCATCAGGATCTGAACTGTTTTTTAAATGATTGACTCATCCAGAAGAAAATCAATAATACCGATGTTAAGTACACCGCGGTCATCATACCAGCGCTTGCGGATATCATGCCGCACAATGATTTTTTCAAAAGAATCACCGGTCAGCGCAAACGGCTTGTTTTCCGCTGCCGTTTTTTCTTCTGTTTCAAGTGCATATGCAGACTGGATATATATCTTCTTTAGTCCTTTTGTCGCAATAAAATCAATTTCTCTTGCCACTTCCGCATAATTGCCGGATTTATTCTTTTCACTGCCGTAAACGACACCGGCATCCACTTCGCATCCGCGGACCCGAAGGTCGTTGTATATGATATTTTCCATGATATGGGTCATTTCCTGCTGGCGGAATCCGATTCGCGCATTTCTCAAACCCAGATCATCGCAGTAGTACTTATTGGGATAATTGAAATAATTCTTTCCCTTCACATCATAGCGGCGGCATTCTTCGAATAAATACGCATCGATTAATTGGTCGATATAGCTTTTGACAGTATTTGATGAGACTGTATTCTCTTTACTCAGCTTCTGCATAGAGTTCAGAGAATTTGAGATATTGTTCGGATTCGTCAGTGATCCGACTGATGAACATAATAAGTCCACTACAGCAGACAAAATATCCTGCCGCTTGATTTTTTTTCGTTCCACAATATCCTTCAGATACACTTCAGAAAACAAGGATTTCAGATAATTCATCTTTGAAGTTTCATCCGGCCTGGATAGAATCAGCGGCATACCGCCGTAAAATGCATACTCATCAAACGCATCCGTCTTATCGCCTCCGACAGCCGAATAATATTCCGAAAAACTCAGCGGACGCATCCGGATTTCATCACTTCTTCCCCTGAATTCCGTAAGAATGTCACTGGAAAGCATTTTCGAATTGGAGCCTGTCACATATATATCCAGATTAGGTAAAGAATTCAAATCATTCAATGCATCATAAAAAGTGATCGGCTTACCTGCAGGATTATAAGGATTAGGAACCTGATCTGACATCTGTATTTCATCGACAAACAGATAATACTGTTCCGTTTTGCCTTCCATTAAAGAACGAACAGCATCAGTCAGCTCAAGAGGGCTGCGGTACCGGATATCTTTTGCCAAATCAAGTTCATAGCTCAGAATGTGATCTTCCGGGACACCATTCTCATAAAGATACTTTCGGAACAGGGTATTCAGAATATAGGATTTTCCACACCTGCGTATCCCGGTTACCACCTTTACCTGACCATCCCACATATAAGAAACCAGCTGTTTTAAATACCTGCCACGCTTTATCTCCATGATTGACTCCATTGAGAAGTTACCTTAGTCCTTAGCCAAGTTCTCAATTAATAGTATACTCACCAGATAATTGAAAGCAAGCATTCATTGAGAACTCTCCTTGATTCCTTAGTCAAGTTCTCAATAGACTGCCGATCCTCGCAGCTTTTGAGACTGACTGAGATCCGAAAAGATCATTCACGATGTTAGACATGCTTTGCTGTTCGGGGTATTATAATTCTGCACTCTTTATAAGAGACTCTTTTAACATGGGAGGTAAAAGTCCAATGGCAAACACAAAGGACATTCTGATGAACAACAGACTGGATGAACACCTCGCTGACATCCGTATAACCAAAATCGACTGGGTGCGCACCACTGTACGTTTCTTTATAACAATCGCTTCCTCTTCCCTTCCGGAAGACACACAGTTTGAATATTACTTTGTCAACGGCGCATTCCTGACCAATGCCCACTGCAAATGCGAAAAGGTTTCAGACAAAGATTACATTGTTTCCGTACTGATCACCAATCCGGGATACAACATGTGCATGCCGGAAGGAATCTATTCCCTCTATGCATGTGTGGATCAGGATGTGATCTGCCGTGTGCAGACAACACTTGAATTCGCAGAAAAACTTGCGGACGCATCCAAGACATTCCTGCACAACGGAAAATCCATTTCCTACACAATCAACTTCTCGCTTCTGGAAAGCGATGAAGGTCTCTTCCCTCTGATGCACATCATCGACGCGAAGAAATACGAACTGCCTCACTATGCAGTCCGCGGCGACAAGGATCCTGATTCCAGCATTGCAAAGGCAAAGCGTGAGACAAAGAAGCTGCTGAAGAACGCAAAGAAGCCGAAGGTCATCTTCCGCGAAGCATACAACGCTCTTGTGGCAGCGGACCTTGCCAAAAAGAAGAAGAAAAAGACATTGCTGTTTATGAGTGAACAGAATGATGTCATGGGTGCCAACCTTGTCGCTGTATACAACCGCATGAAGCAGAGAGGAATCGATGAAGACTTTGACATCCTCTTCTCCTTCCGTGCCATCATCGGCAAGAAATCCGAATATGGCATGAAGAGCTGGATGGAAACACTCGGCAAAATCGCGGCTGCGGATATCATCTTTGTCGATGACCACTGCCCGATGTTTGACTGGCTTGTTCTGCATCCCAAGACAACCCTGATTCAGCTGTGGCATGCGGGAGCCGGCTATAAAGGCGTCGGCTACAGCAGATGGGGACATGACGGATGCCCTGCACCGTTCAGCTGCCACAGACAGTATGACTGGTGCATCACACCGAGTGCCAATATTGCCGACTTCTTCTCCGAACAGTTCGGCATCAGCGATGAACAGATCATCCCGACCGGCATGCCGAGAATGGATATGTATCTGGATGAGGATCACCGTTCCGCAACCGTTGAAGAGCTTTATGAAAAATATCCGCAGGCAAAAGGAAAGAAAGTCATTCTCTTTGCGCCTACTTACCGCGGGAAAGACAGAAAGACTGCTTCCTATCCTTACCAGCTGATCGATTTCGAACAGCTCTATGAATTATGCGAAGATGAATATGTCGTCATCTTCAAGATGCATCCATGGGTATCCAAAGGTGTTCCGATTGAAGAAAAGTACAGCGATAAATTCTTCGATGCCGGCGCATCCGTGAATATCAATGATCTCTTCTATATCACCGATCTTTATATTTCCGACTATTCATCCGGTGTCTTTGAATATTCCTTAATGAGAAAGCCTTCTCTCTTCTTCGCATTTGATGAGATGCAGTTCTCCTATACAAGAGGATTCCACAGAGACTACAGGACAAGCGTTCCGGGCAAAGTTGTCCATACATTCGACGAGCTTCTTGAAGCGATCCGCAATGAAGACTTCGAAGCAGAAAAGATCGATCCGTATATCGAACACCATTTCGATTATATCGACACCAATTCTTCCGACCGCGTCATTGACTGGTTCCTTCTGGATCAGATGCCGGAAGAATATACCGCAAAACTCAAGGCACATCAGGAAGAGATGGAACGGTTAAAGCAGATCGATTTCATTTCTCTCAAAAAGCCCAAACATTAATCACATCAGCCGCATTCCGAAAAATGAATGCGGCTTTTTTCAGACCTTTTGATTCGTGATCATATGAGTCTTAACCCCGGAGAAAACGCATGTGTATGGCTGATGCTTAAACCGATCAGAAAGCTGTCTCAGAAGTACGCAGTAAAAAGGACGCTGATGAAAGCGCCCTTATATCAAATCTGCAGCTGTTTGTCTTAATTACGGTTTTAAAGATGTAATCGGTACTATGAAGATCCCGGTATCCGGATCTCTCATAACTGCATCAAGATGACCTACAATAACACACATAAAAACAGGCTTCTTTTTTACACGCTCATAAAATTTAGTCAGACTGCTGACTGCTTCCTGTATACTGCCGTCACTCAGCTTAATTTCAAATGCCGCATATGAACCATCTTTAAATTCAATCAATGCATCAACTTCGTCCCCGGAAACATTATCACGGAAATGATAAAGATGTCCGCCAAGATACTCTGCGTAGATTCTCAAATCTCTTTCAGCCAATGATTCGAACAGAAGTCCGAATGTTTCATGATCATACATCAGTTTATCCACTGTCAGTCCAAGCGCAGCGCAGCAAAGTGATGGATCAACAAGATGTCTCTTCGCAGATTTTCCAACTCTGGACGAGGAACGGTAATTTAAACTGTATGCCTCCTGATTGGCAGTCAGATATAAACTGTCCAGTACACTCAAATAATCAGCTATCGTTATCCTGCTTTTGATCAGTTCATCCCCGGTATCATATTCCTCAATATCACGTATTAACGTTTTATCTCCCACAATCGTTGATTCATTACGCGCCAGCGACCGGATCAGCATACGCATCTTTTCGGGATTTCTTTTTTTATCCTGCATCTCATGCATATCCTTTTTTATGATTGCCTCAATGTAGCTTTCCGGTATGACACCGATATCCGCATCAGGCATATCGATATTTTCAGGCCAGCCGCCCCGGACGATCAGTTTTGCAATCTCTTTCAGATCAATTTTTCTGACATAACCTTCTTTTATATCACCATTTATCATCTGCATAATGGATGCTTCACCAGTCGATTCATTCGATTCAAAAAGACTCATCGGGTCCATTCTGAGTGTCGCAATCCTGCCTGTCCCCGAGTGGTACACTTCTTTTTCATTATCGCCATCTCCGCTATTAAGCGTAGTTGAACCCGTCAGGATAAATTTGCCCTTATTATGATCCTGATCACACTCATTCCGTACAGCGTCCCATATGGAAGGAACAATCTGCCATTCATCGATCAGCTGCGGACGTTCAGCCATGAAAATATATTTCGGATCAATTCGCGCCAGATTTAAGTATTGACGCTGCGTCATATATACCGCACTGTTTGCATGATTAAGACTGGTCCAGGTTTTTCCGCACCATTTCGGTCCTTCAATGGACACCGCTCCGAAAACATTCAAATATCTTTCGATCTTATCATCGATCAGACGACGCATGTAACCTTCTTTTGTAAGAGCCATAATCATCCTCCAAGTTGACAATAGCACTTTGATATACACTTTTCAAGCATTTCAATATACACTTTTCAGGCGTTTTGATATACACTTTTCAACACTTTTAATATACACTTTTCAGAAAATCTGTATTTGTTCACAAAAGCCGCTCAAAGACTGAATTGTCATAATGCGCACTTTCACAGCAGAACCGGCAATCCAATCACGTGCGGCCTTCTGCTGTATTGATTCTCATTTCATGAATCATTTATAATTCTTAGACAAGGATATTGATTTATGAATACTTCTTTTACAAATAAAGTGCTGCGCAGCCGCACAGCTGTCATACTCGGGCTGAATCTTGTTTTCTGCCTGATTTCAGAAGCCTGTGTGCTTTTCGGCGGGAGTTCCTATCTGACTGTGGGTCTTGCCGCATTGGTATTTATGATCTGCCAGGCAGGAATTTTCTTCCTGCTTAGACAGGAAATTCATCCGAAGGAATGGGTGAAGGAATACTGGTTTGTACTCATTGCTGCCGTATTGATTCTCTTCAGGACTTTAATCACACTGGCACAGAGCCTGAGTGCTCTGGACATTGCAGGAGCCTATGCGTCATTGTGTCTGAAGCTGACAATCCCCATCTTCTATGGAATTGCCGCAATGACGATTCTGATGTCGCATAAGAAATATTCTTTCGCAAAACTGTTTGTCATCCAGGCAGCGCTTGCAGGAACTGTCTTCTGCCTGATTTATCCGATGAACGGAATCGCCGATGAACCCCAGCATATGCGCACCGCATACAACCTGTCCAACATCCTGATGGGAATTCCTTCAGACGGGAAAACCGTCATGATGCGAAGCGATGACGCCGCTTATGATCTTTCATTCCCGGATTATGATCTCAATGATATGAATGCATATCTCGAAGATCTCTCTGAGCCTTTGGAAAACAGTTCATTAACAGCTGTCACAGATGATATGTCTTCTTCGCAGTCACTGGATTACGCAAGAAGACCGAGGGTCTTTGATACAGAATGGTACCAATACCTCATTCCTGCTTTAGGTATGACAATCGGAAGACTGCTTGGGCTGAATACCATCTCGATGTATCTGCTTGGCAGATTCTTCAATCTCATCTTCTATATCGCTGTTATCGCAGCCGCAATTCATCTGATGCCTATAGGCAAGTCCGCTCTTTACACCATGAGCCTTCTTCCCATGAGCATCCAGCTGGCTGCTTCAGTTTCACGCGATGTCTTCCGCATCACTTCCGCCGTCCTGACTGTCGCATTGACGCTGTATCTCTTCTATAACAAATCTGAAGAAATCAGATATAAAAAGACGGCCATTGCCGCACTGATCATTTCATCAGTGAGTCTATTGCCGCTAAGAACCTATGTCTATTCACTCATTGCCTTACTTCCGTTATTTGTCTATATCGACCGGAAGAAATGGATCCCTGTAAAAGTCATTCGGATTGCGGTCATTGCCATCTCTCTGATCGCCATCATCGCACTTGGACTGAAATACACGCTCTTCTACGGACCGATTGTGGAAGAACCGGTTAAGCCGTTATCCTGGATCACGGAAAACCGCTATACCATCCAGCATTTCATCAACTATCCGCTCGACTTTGTCTATCTCTGCCGCAATACATTCTGGCAATTGAGTCCATGGTATATCGACACCATGATCGGCAGTCAGCTTGGATGGCTGAATGATTATGTACCGGTGGTGCTTGTAAGGATCTTCGGCATCCTGTTAATCATCAGCTTCTTCAGACGTTCCTATGAATCAGAAACACTGTCCGTCAAAATGCGTACAGCGATGATTCTCTTCAGTTTCATCAGTATCCTGATGATCATTGCCGGCATGTTAATCACATGGACACCAATCACCTATGGCGCGGTGGAAGGCGTGCAGGGAAGATATTTCCTGCCGATCCTGCTGCCGATTCTGCTTTCCTTCAGAGGAAACAAGATCACCGCAAATGAAAAGTGCGACATTGTACTGATCTGTGTACAGTTTGCCGCACTGGTCTATACGATGGAATTTATGATGCTGCGTCTGTGGTGATAATCTCAATAATCTTCTTGTTGTCAGCGGTTTGCGACTCAACGAGTTCCGCAAGCCGTTTTAATTTGCCTTCCACTGTTTCCTTTGAAATGGTTTCCGGCTCCGCGACGAAGATGAGATTGTTGGCAGTTCTGGTACATGTCTTGGGATCCACCAGCAGTTCTTCATACAGCTTTTCACCCGGTCTTAAGCCTGTATAGCGGATTTCGATATCCACATCCGGAACCAGACCGGAAAGCTGAATCAAATTCTTCGCAAGATCGGCGATCTTGACCGGTTTGCCCATATCAAGAATGAAGATTTCACCGGTCTGGGCAAATGCGCCTGCCTGCAGAACCAGCTGGGCAGCTTCAGGAATCGTCATGAAGTAGCGGATGATATTGGGATCGGTGACTGTTACCGGTCCGCCGCTTTCAATCTGCTTTTCAAACAGCGGGATGACAGAACCGTGTGATCCAAGCACATTTCCGAAACGCACCGCACAGAGCTTGGTGACGCCGTTGTTGCGGTTGGCTTCGACAAGAAGCTCGCACATTCTCTTGGTTGCGCCCATGACATTGGTTGTACGCACTGCCTTGTCGGTGGAAATCAATACAAACTTTTCCGCCTTATGGGCAATGGCGCTTTCAATGACATTCTTCGTACCGAAGATGTTGTTCTTGATTGCTTCAAGAGGTGAGTCTTCCACAAGCGGGACATGTTTATGTGCTGCCGCATGGAAGACAACCTGCGGATGATAGGTATCGAAGATCTGATCAATTCTCTTGCGGTCTCTGACCGAACCGATCAGGCAGATAATTTCTGTTTCCTTCTGATCCTTTCCGCTTCTTCTTGCGATATTGATCTCCTGCTGAAGTTCATACATCGTGTTTTCATAGATATCCACAAGAATCAGACGCTTCGGTGTGAATTCCATGATCTGTCTGACAAGTTCCGATCCGATCGATCCGCCGGCACCGGTAACCATAATGTTCTTGCCGGTCAGGTAGCTTCCGATCTGTCCGTTATTCAGTGACAGTTCCCCTCTGCCGAGCAGGTCATCCATGGAAACATTTCTGACCGAGGCTTCCGGCTTGTTGGGATCCGCATGCATTTCAAATGAGACGATTCTTGTGCGCAGATGCAGATCGCGGCACTTTTCAATCAGTGCTTTCAGATCCGATCTGGAAATATTCTTGATCGCAATGAATACGGTATCGACATTGTATTCACGCACAATCCGTTCCATATCGGCGTCGGTGCCGAGTACCTGTACGCCATTGAGCACTTTCTTTACCTTGACCGGGTTGTTGTCAAGGAATCCGACAACCTTTGCGTCGTAGCGGTTGGAATAGGTGATTTCCCTTAACGCTGTGGCACCGGCTGTTCCCGCACCGAGAATCAAAGCCCTGTGGTTTCTGTTTGTGATCGCGTCATTTCTTCTGACAATCCGGTACAGAATCCTCAGTCCCAGCATAAACAGCAGCTGGAACATTGCCGCAATGATGGGGATGCTGCGGATGTATTCCGTAAAGTGGAAGATCAGCACCAGCAGGAACCAGATAAAATTTCCGGTAAAAACTGCCAATGCAACACGCAGCGCTTCATCAATCGACACATACATCCAAAGCGAACGGTTCAGCCGGAATGCCAAAATCGTGCCGAGATTGATCAATATCACCCATGGCATATTGCGGATCAGAGAAGTCCATGCCATTTCATAGGAAAGCCTTCCGAAATCCGTTCTCAGATAATACGCAGCCAGGTATGCCAGCAGCACCAGAGCGGAATCAATCACCGCCATGATGAGCTCCCTGTGCCTGCTCATAAATTTATATACTCTATCCATCTTTTTCCTTCTGTTTGTGTATCCTACCAGCCGTTTTCATCATTGGCAGGTTCTTCATACACATCGTAGCTGCCTTCCGGAAGTTCTTCCTGAACGACAGTTTCACCGTTAATAATAGCACTCATTACGTCTGAAACAAATTTAACCTGATTATCATACGGAAAAACAACCGAAAGCTCCATTCCGGGAGCGGATGCGCATTCCGCAAAATCCGTCAGGCCGATCACATGATAGCTGACAATATTCCAGTCAATATTCTCTTCCAGCTGCTTGCGGCACATCGCATAGATCGAATCGGAAGTCAGGTTGGTCAAGAACGTTCCTTCCAATGCGTCCAGCAGATCATCCACATGGACAATCACTTCCGGACTTGTGACCTTGTCGATCATCGCCTGCATCACCTGCTGCTGATGATGGTTTCTTCCGAAGTCTCC
This sequence comes from uncultured Erysipelotrichaceae bacterium, assembly GCA_947167125.1. Lineage (GTDB taxonomy): Bacteria > Bacillota_I > Bacilli_A > Erysipelotrichales > Erysipelotrichaceae > Bulleidia. The sequence continues at coordinate 79,211 of CAMVGT010000003.1, read as the reverse complement.
ATCCGGCAGGGAATATCTTTCACGCACAAACATCAATGCATATTCCCCTTCCAGATGAATCATGCCCTCCGGGAAGTACTGTCCGTTCAGAGCAGTAAATTCATATTCGTTATAAACATCCACACCGCCCAGGGCATTGATGATATTGCGGAATGTCGTAAAGTTGATCACAACATAGTTGTTGATATTCTGTCCCAGATAATCATTGAGACCTTCCAGTGTGTTATGAATGCCCTGCATGCCGAGATGGGTTAATTTATCCCCATATCCGAAAACAGGATTGTTGACATAGGAGTCTCTTGGCAGGGATACAATCGCAACCTGATGGGTATTCGGATTGACCGTGACAATCATACAGACATCGGTCTTTCCTTCCAGATACAGATCGCCTTCCTCATCATTGCCGCCGAAGAATACCACAAACGGCTCTTTGGTCAGTGCCATGGAACTTGCAGGAATCTTATCCTCAACCTTTTTATCCACACTGCCGATGATCTTGACATCCTTGCGGAAATTTTCATATTCCTCATTATCCGCAATCATCGCTTCAAACGATGCCGACATAATCAATACATCGCCTTCGTTGTCATATAATGCCTGTAATGCCTCTATATAGGAAGAACGGTCGGATGTCTGAATACTGACGCCATAATCATCCTTTACTTTGGAAACAGCAGTTGCCGCATTCAATGCGTCAGCTGTGATTGAAGTCAGGAATACTTCATCCAGATGATCGCCCAGATTATCGGATACATAGGATGAATAGAATGTTTCAGGATGTGCTTCCCGATAGCTTTCATTGAGCACATAGAAATTGATCTTGGACACATCGCCGGTCACGATATTGAACAGTTCTGTAATACGGTCCTGATAGAAAGGCAATAACCATGATCCGATTAAAAGCGCAGCGCACAGAATCAGGTTGACTGACTTGATTGTCACACTCTTCTGCCAGCGGGAAGAAAGCAGCAGCAGAATCAGCAGAATCACACCCAGAATCAATGCCATGATAAAGGTCCAGCTTCCAGGTATCATTTCAAGTCTGCTGAAAGACACAAGGAACAGCGCTCCGCCGATTGCGGCAAGAAGCCATATAAACTGGGCGTTGATATATCTCTTCTGCTTTTTCTTTACTTTCTTTGCCATAATGCGTATTTCCTGTCCGGATATCACAATCCTTCTTCAATTCTACCAATATTCACACTTCATGCCAAATTGCGCAGTTAATTTTAAAAATACTGATATAAAGAAAAACCCATATCCGCAATAAATACAGCCGTCATCATGACCTGCGGAAGCACCGCATAAAGGGTACTGTTTAACGGATTGCGGATTTTATCAAAACTGTTCATATACAGTCCCGCAAAGACAACCGGAATCAGATAGCGGAACTGACATCCGGCAACCGTATCCGCTCCGACTGGTGTATAGGTAACATACAGTGCTGTGGGCACCAGGACAATGACGCCGGTCATGGCGATGACAAAGGCAAAGATAATCAGCTTTGTCTTTGATTGGATTCCGGCCTTATCCGTAAACATCAATACAGCCAGGATCAATGTGCAGATCCATCTGTTATAGCCAAATCCAAGATATGCATAGTTGACCATATACTGAAACGCATTCAGCGGATTGAGATAGCCCAGGTTAAACCGGAAAAGAATATCCGCATATCCAAGAGGATTGTTCAGAATGAAGCGGATCTGTTCGCCCGGATTCACATCCTCGCCGCCTCTTGTATCTCCGGTTCCCGCACCGGAAATCAATCTTGGCAAAATGAAGGATGACGCCAGGGCAAATGCCGTCAGAAATACAAGGAAGATCCACCATCTTCTCTTCTTTTCATTTTCAAAACGGTTTTTGGGAATGAAAAGAAGCGGAAACATTAGCACAAAATAAACCGCTTTGGGCAGACATCCGAAGAAGAAGCTTCCCAGCATCACCGCCATCTCCCCGTTTGTGATCACATGGTTTTCATCCTGCATCACCGCAAAGAAATATGCAAATCCCAGCATTAACAATGCCGTGATCCATGGATCATACGAAAAGGAAGAAACCATAAACAGATTTGTCGGCAGCAGCCCCACAGCTGCCATCAGGATCTTTCCGAACCTTAGCTTTTTAACCGCGAAGTAAATGGTTAAAGAATAAAACAGCAGATTGATAAACTTTTCCAGACGGAATGTCCATGTATAGGGAAGCGATAAGCCTCTTCCGATCACAATGCCGACCGCATGGGGAAGATACGTAATCGAATACAGACCAAGATTGGCATGGCTGTACGGCATCAGTTCCCGCTTTTCATAAAGATCATTGATCAGTTCTGTTCTTTCTTCCCTGGACTTTTCATCATAGAATTTCTTTTCCAGTGCCACATCTGCCACATGATCAATGATTTCCGCATCGGATGCGTAATATGCACCATTGACCGTCACAGCCGCAATTGTCCCGTCATAATGGAAATTATCATCCCAGCAGATTCCGACTTCCGCCGGTGCCGCTAAGATAAAGAACGAACCTGCAGTCAGACATAAAGAAAGAAAAATCTTTTCCGGATACTGCTTTGCCTGTTTCCATAACAGGCAGACCGCAATGACACAAAGAATCAAAGATGCGCAGATCATTACCAGCATCCGGTTATGTTCCAGATGAAAAACACCTGACAGTAAAAGTGAACAAAGAATCCCTGCCGGAATGGAAACCAGAACAGCGCCTGTCCATACTGCAATCTTTTTCCAATGATTTTTCAATGACAGTATCCAGTCAAGAACTGCTTCATAAATGGTTCTCATCCACTTTGTACAGTAAACAAGAAGCGGAATCACAGCGCAGAGAATGAATACAGCACCGCCGTATATGATTTCATGAATCAGTCCATCATGAAAATTCCATACTTCAGCACGTATGAATAAAAGCGCAATGATGCCGTTGATCAGCAGACTGAATAAAACAGTTCTCTTTCTGTTATGCATGTTTCAAACCTCAAAAAGACAGGTTTCCCTGCGGTTTACCTGTCTTTGTACATCTTCTCGTAATAGTTCTGATACTCACCCGATACGATCGGCTGCCACCAGTCTTCATTGTCGAGATACCACTGAATGGTCTTTTTGATTCCATCCGCGAACTTTGTTTCAGGAAGCCATCCCAGTTCATTGTGGATCTTTGTCGGATCGATCGCATAGCGCATGTCATGACCCTTGCGGTCTGTGACATGGGTAATCAGGCTTTCCGGTTTTCCGAGTGCCTGGCAGATCAGTTTGACAATGTCGATGTTCTTCATCTCATTGTGTCCGCCGACATTGTATACTTCACCGACTTTTCCGTTGTGGATAATCAGATCAATCGCACGGCAGTGGTCTTCGACATACAGCCAGTCTCTGACATTGAGACCTTCGCCATAAACCGGTAAGGGTTTGTCATGTAAACAGTTGATGATCATTAACGGAATCAGCTTTTCCGGGAAATGATACGGACCGTAGTTGTTGGAACATCTGGAAATGGTTACCGGAAGTCCATAGGTTCTGTGATAGGCAAGAACCAGAAGGTCCGCGCCTGCTTTGGAGGAGCTGTAAGGTGAGCTTGTATGGATCGGTGTTTCTTCTGTAAAGAAGAGATCCGGTCTGTCCAAAGGCAGATCGCCGTAAACTTCATCAGTGGAAACCTGATGATATCTCTTGATTCCGTATTTTCTGCAGGCATCCATCAGTGTGGCTGTACCGATGATGTTGGTCTGCAGGAAGACTTCCGGATTTTCAATGGATCTGTCGACATGGCTTTCAGCCGCGAAGTTGACAACCATATCGGGATGTTCTTCTTCAAACAGCTGATAGACGCCTTCACGGTCGCAGATATCCAGCTTCACAAAACGGAAGTTCGGATTGTCCATCACCGGCTCCAGTGTGGAAAGATTGCCGGCATAGGTCAGTTTATCCAGACAGATGATTCTGTAGTCCGGATGTTCTTTTAACATATGGAAGATGAAGTTGGAGCCGATAAAGCCGGCGCCGCCTGTTACGATAATATTCATTTTTTCTTTTTCTCCTGTTTATGAATCGGATCCTGCACCTTGCCCTTGGCAATGGTTCTCAGATATTCGCCATACGGACTCTTTCCGTATGCGTCTGCGCTTTTGAGCAGCTGCTCAACAGTGATCCACTTGTTGTAATATGCGATTTCTTCGGGAACGGAAATACGGATGCCCTGCACATGTTCAATCATGCGGACATAGGTTGTCGCTTCCGCCATGGATTCCACAGTTCCGGTATCAACCCATGAGAAGCCTCTGCCCAGAACCTGGCAATCCAGAATATCCTGTTCCAGGAATACTTTGTTCAGATCGGTGATTTCATATTCCCCTCTTGCGGAAGGCTTCAGCTGCTTGGCATATTCCACAACCCGGTTGTCATAGAAATAAAGACCTACAACCGCATAGTTGGACTTGGGATTCGCAGGTTTTTCCTCCAGTGAAATCACTTTGCCGTTTTCATCAAATTCCGCAATGCCGAAACGTTCCGGATCATTGACATATTTTCCGAAGATGGTAGCCCTGTGATTTTCTTCCGCGTTGCGCACCGCTTCCTTCAGCATGTGGCTGAAATGGTTGCCGTAGAAAATATTGTCGCCGAGAACCAGGCATGCGCAGTCATCGCCGATGAATTCTTCACCGAGCGTGAACGCTCTTGCCAGACCGTCCGGAACTTCCTGCACCTTGTAAGAGAAATGCACGCCGAATTCACTTCCGTCTCCCAGAAGCCGTTCAAAGTTCGGCAGATCATGCGGTGTGGAAATAATTAAAATATCCCGGATGCCCGCCAGCATCAGTGTGCTGATCGGATAATAGATCATCGGCTTATCATAAACAGGAAGAAGCTGTTTCGATGTCACTCTTGTCAGAGGATATAATCTTGTGCCGCTTCCGCCGGCTAAAATAATCCCTTTCATAATTGATAATTTCTCCTTAAATCAATGCTATTCTACCATATATGCGGATAATTCGCTTTTTCGCTTTTGAATAACATGACAGCACCTGCACAGATTGCGCAAAAAAGGAACCATATACCAAAAGGTACACAGTTCCTGAAGTCACTTCTGAAAAAAGTGAGACTGAATTACAGCCTCACTTCTTGCCTAACCAACTAATGTGGATGATTTTGACAGTCACTCAACTATGAATACTTCATTTCTTACCAATTATACTGCTCAAATAATTCTTCATTAAGAAGCTCTCTAATAAAAATGGTAATGGTAAGAACTGTGTCATTTGAAGGATCATCCTCGAGCCAATATCCATCAGGAGACTGCCAATCTTCTTCCCAATCATCATATTTGATGTTTGAATCCACTTTGACTACATCAGTCATTTTCATTCCGATCCCGATTCCATTAGGAAGTGTTCCGTCAAACATCCCATCGACGTAGATCTTAAACATCCTGTTTTTAGCAAAGAACATGTTCATGCCTGAAGCTGTCCGAATAATGGTCCATGGCACTGGATTAGTCAGATCTTCATTTGACCACAATTCTTCCACGAACGAATCTCCGTCCTCTTTCAGCTTAGAGATTGTATCTTCAATTGATTGATATAATTGATACCTACCTATGCCCGTATAGGGAATTAAAATTTTATTCATTTATTTTCCTCCGAAAAAACAGTTTTGCATTTTCATTACCGGCAGTTTTATATTCGGATTCAGTCCCGTTTATCACCTTGAATCGACCACCATTATTAGTGCTGATTTTTACATATGGAACATTTCCATGTCTGGCGGTATCAGGTGATACCAATATTTGTGTAATATTCCGATGCTTATCAGAATTTTCCACAACAATTGCTTCGGCTTTTGATGTCGCATGCTTTGAAGAACGGATTACTGTCTTGTAACGTATTGGTTGCTTTACTGATCCTCAGAGCCATTTCAGGGCTAAGGGATGCTTTTTCATTCACAAATTCAGATAATGCTTGCCGTCTCAGTGACAGATAAATGTAATGGTTTCATCACATCTTCCAGAAATGCAGTTCCAGGGTGTGTTGGTTTTCTTCTGATCATTTCACACAGCCTCCTTTAATGGTAATCCAAATAATCCACGAGATATGCATCCTGATTCTCAAAGTAAAAAGTTATTCGCCAGTTCCCGTTGACAGTTACAGACCACATATCTTTTCGATCACCTTTTAATGAGTGAAGCCTGTATCCCGGCAGATTCATTCTTGTGCTGATGTACTTGCGTCAAGTCTATCAAGTATTCTGGCCAGTTTTGGTGCATGTCCTGGCTGAATACCCTTTTTAGAACCTGTTTCAAAAAATCTTTCAGTCCTATATAAGCAAATGACTATATCACATAAGAGTTGTATATCTCAACGTTACATGTTTCAACGGAATGCAGAAAATAATCTGAATTCATCCCGCCGATTATTCACCTCAGCACCGTCATCGGTTGCCCTGTCTTCGCAGAAAAAAGGAACCATATACCAAAAGGTACACAGTTCCTGATGTCACTTCAATTGTTCAGTTCAAAGATTCTTCGATCAGTCAATATCTTCACCGTTGGAAGCGATGACCTTCTTGTACCAGAAGAAGCTGTCCTTGCGGCTTCTTGCCATGGAACCCTTGCCTTCATCATCCATGTCAACATAGATGAATCCGTATCTCTTTCTCATTTCACCGGTTCCTGCCGATACAACGTCGATGCAGCCCCATGTTGTGTAGCCGATCAGATCGACGCCGTTGTCGATCGCTCTGCTCATTGCCTGGATGTGCGGACGGTAGTAATCGATACGGTAGTCATCATGGATGGATCCGTCTTCTTCCACAGTGTCATATGCACCAAGGCCGTTTTCCACAATCATCAGAGGGATACGGTAGCGGTCATAGATCTTTTCAAGGAAATACTGCATTCCTGTCGGATCGAGGGACCATCCCCAGTCACTGTACTGCAGATACGGGTTCTTTGCGCCGGTGGACATATTTCCGCCGCTCTTTTCCGTTACATCATGTGTTGTAACAACATTGGAGGAGTAATAGGAGAATGTGTACATATCAACAGTACCTGCCGCAAGATCCGCAAGATCCTGGTCGGTAATATCGAGTTCACATCCATGTTCTCTCCAGAGTCTCTTTGTGAACGGAGAATAGTAGCCGAATACGTGAACATCGCCGCAGTAATATGTCGCGTTTTCCCACACATGTTCTGTCTTGAGCGCATCTTCCGGATCGCATGTCATCGGATATGCGCAGTTTGTGGATAACATACAGCCGATCATGTTGTCAGGATCAATCGCGTGGCCGATCTGAACAGCCTTTGCGCTGGCAACCAGCTGATAGTGCAGCAGCTGATAAGCTTCGCGGTAGCGGGCATCTGTTTCTTCCTTGGTCATATGCAGCATTTCATTGACCATGTCGATGAACGCGCATGCGTTATTGATTTCATTGAATGTCAGCCAGTAATGAACCAGACCCTTGTATTCTGTGAAGCATGTTGTCGCAAAGCGTACATAATGTTCAATCAGTTCACGGTTCTGCCATCCGCCCAGTTCCTGTTCCAGATACAGCGGTGTATCAAAGTGCCAGATGGTGACCAGCGGTTCGATATTGTACTTTCTCAGTTCTTTGAACACATCGCGGTAATGCTCAACGCCTTCCTGGTTCGGAGTCTTTTCAATTCCTTTCGGGAACAGACGGCTCCAGGAAATGGACATACGGTAAACCTTGTATCCCATCTCCGCAAACAGAGCGATATCTTCTTTGTAATGATGATACTGGTCTACAGCCTTATGGTTGGGATAGTAGTAATCCGGATTGACATAATATGTCGCGCCTTCGGGCAGACGGTCAAACTGATTGATTTTGCCGGGTTTGCCGTCCTTGTCCAGATATGTGATATAGCGGGGTTCGGAAACCGTTCCGCCGGTTGTCACATCGGTCTTTGCCGGTCCTCTTCCTCCTTCATTCCAGGCACCTTCAACCTGGTTGGCAGCAGTGGCGCCGCCCCATAAAAAGTTTTTCGGGAAACTCATAGATTATTTTTTCCTTTCTGTTTTCTGCCTCTATTGTAGCAGAAGAATTAACGTTCATGACATTCCTGCAATCTTAAAAACAATCATCTTCCGGATATTTCATAAACATGTATAATAATCTTCCCGAAGGAAAGGAGTTTTACAGCGATGAAGAAAAAGAAAGTCAATGACAAAGTCATCTCCTATGGCTTTGCGGATCCTGAAATGCATAAGGCTTTAAGACAGCACAGACATGTCATCATTCAGGACAAAAAGAAAAAAGGAAAGAAATATGCCTGCAGAACTCATAATTCTGCAGGCAGTTTTTATTCTTACCATCAATTCTGGTTTTAAAAAGGAGCAGAACTCTGCCCCTTGCAATCATCCTGAATTCAATTGTCAGTTGGATCCCGTTCCGGCGATCAGCTTGTAATCATAATTCTTGTCGAAGCCGTCGTTATAGAACGGATCATGTTCGATATAATCCCCGTATTTCTCCTTGAACCAGTTCACTTCTTCAAAGAAGCGCTTCACTGCTTTCTGATCCTTGTCAATTCCTCTTGATTTGGATTCATAGTGATACAGTTCAACTGAAGGAAGGAATACATTGAAATATCCTGCCTTCAACAGACGCAGACCGTAATCCACATCATTGAACTGAACGGTCAGCTCCTCATTCATTCCGCACATCTCATCCCAGCATTTTCTGCTTGTCATCAGACACGCAGCTGTACAGCAGGACACATCATTCGGCGCTTCCAGAGTATAGAGATATCCTTTCTGATCATGTTCGCAGCGGTACCAGCGATGAGCTGCCGCTCCGCCTTTGCCCACAATGACGCCGCCATGCTGGATGGTATTGTCTTCGTAATAGAGTTTGACACCGACACTTCCCACATTTTCCCTTGCCGCATAGCCGAGCATCTGTTCCAGCCAGTCAGGCGTGATGATTTCCGTGTCGTTGTTTAACAGTACAAGATAGTCTCCGGACGCATGTTCCGCCGCGCAGTTATTGAGATAGGAGAAATTGAACGGAACATCAATCCGCACAGTCTGCAGATTGTCATGCGCCTTTGTCATATCTTCCAGGTAAGCGGCTGTTTCCGGCATTTCGCTTCCGTTATCCACAATAATAATTTCAAAATTCCGGTAGGTTGATTTTTCATAAATGGAATCAACGCATCTCTTCAGTACAGAAACGCCGTCCTTTGTCGGAATCAGGATGGAAACCAGCGGTTCATCCTGAACCGGATATTTCACAGTGCAGCTGACTCCGTCCGGGTTGACTGTCACATCCGCCTCTGTATTGCTTTCAGCGAGATATCTTCTCAGTGTTTCTTCTTCGCATACCATCGGATTCTGATCGCTGTAGGCAATCGTGCTGATATGGCAGATGTTAAGATTCTGATCGCTCAGTTTCAGCAGCCAGTAATACGGATTCCATTCCGTCTGATCAAACTGCTTCAGCAGGCTCTTGCGCACCGCGAAACAGCGGCCGATATAATTGAAGCTTCTCAATGTGTTATAGGAAAAATCAGGTTTCAGAACCGGATTGGAACGGTTTCCGTAGGAATCACGGCGGTCATGATCAAAATAGATGACATCGCCTTCCTTCAGATTGACATCTCCCAGAGCCGCATAGGTATGGCATCCTTTTGAAACAAGCAGAACATAATCGCAGTCTTCCGTCTGACTGAGATCCAGCTTTTCCGTTTCGGAAAGCCAGATGAGATCGCGGTTTGGTTTCTGCATGGTTCCGCTTTTGCGGTAAGTCAGCCACTTTTCATATTCCTCATTCACAGCAGGATCAAAATATCTTCTGCCATAACGGGCAATATTCATGCGCTCGTGCATATATTTATGAATGTACATTTTCAGAATTTCCCGGGGAATGACAAAACGATACTGTACAGCCCAGATGTGCAGCGCTTTTTTCAAAAGTTCTGTTTTTGCGGTTAATCCTGACAGGTCCATAAATTTCACTTTTCCATTTTACATCATCCGTAAATATTTCTGAAGATTGTGCATTCTGATTCGTACAGGAAGAGGGCTCAAAAAGACAGAATGCATTCACATCCTGTCCTTCCTTATGGTTTCAAATCAGTAATCGGCACCGCAAACACGCCATCCGGCCTTACATAAGCCGCATTGCTCATACCGCATATCACACAGAGTACCGAAGGATGGAGCGCCTTTTTTTCCAGCTATGCAGCTTTTGTTCCGGCGATCTGTCCGGAAACGAATGTCCGGGACTGTGCGGAGATATACGGCTTCCTGAAACAAGCTGCACAATACAGGATTGTTTTTCAGAGTTCTGTTCCGTGACTGCGGATAACTTTCTGATACCACCGGAAAGAGTCTTTGCGGATTCTTTTCAGAGAACCTCTGCCTTCATCATCCATGTCAACATAGACAAGACCGTAGCGCTTTTTCATTTCACCTGTGCCTGCTGAGATGATATCAATCCATCCCCAGACAGTCAGCCCGATCACTTCGACGCCATCCAGATTGATCGCCTGAGCGATGGATTTCACAGAATCTCTCAGATAATCGATCCGGTAGTCATCATGAATCATGCCATCAATGACTGTATCCTCAGCGCCAAGACCGTTTTCAACGATCCATAGCGGCTTGTGATAGCGGTCATACAGTTCATTGAGGGTCAGTCTGAGGCAGTCCGGATCAATAGTCCAGCCCCATTCGGATTCTTTGAGATACGGATTTTTGAGATTTCTTTTTTCCGGTTCTTCTGAAGAAACACACATGGATTTATAACAGGAGAATCCGATGAACTCACAGGGATATTTCCTGATAAGTTCAAAGTCCTCTTCTTCTGTTTCCAGAACAACGCCGTTTCTTTCGTATTCCTTCATCTTATAGGCAGGATAGAAACCTCCGACCTGCACATCGCTGAAGAACAGTGCATCTCTTTCCCTTTCCATTGCCAGCAGCTGATCCTTCGGATTGCATGAATATCCATAGACAGGCATATATGCCAGCATCTGTCCAACCATCATATCCGGATTGATCTCGTTTTTCAGTTTTACTGTTTTCGCGGAGGCCACAAACATATGATGTGCCGCCTGAGCGATTGCCTGCGGGCTGTATTCCGGTACGCCGGCGCAGATCAGCGGGAAATTGGCAATGTTGTCAATCTCATTGAATGTCAGCCAGTATTTTACTTTGTGCTGATATCTGGTGAACAGAACCTTTGCGTATCTTTCAAAGAAACCCACAACCCGTCTGTCAGACCAGCCGCCATAACGCAGAGTCAGGGCCAGGGGCATTTCGTAGTGGCACATGGTCACAAGCGGTTCAATGTCATACTTTTTCAGTTCATCAAATACGCTGTCATAGAACCGAAGGCCTTCTTCATTGGGTTCTTCCTCATCTCCCTGCGGGAAGATGCGGGCCCAGTTGACAGACATCCGGAATGCTTTGAATCCCATTTCCGCTGCCAGAGCGATATCCTCTTTGTAGTGATGATAGAAATCCACGCCCTTCAGGCTGGGATAGTATTCATTGTCCAGAACAGCGGGTTCCGCGTTTTCGGGCAGAACCAGGGAAGTTCTCGGTCTCAGTGCGATATACCCTGTTTCGCCGGTGGTACGGTTGATCCATGTCATCTGCCGACTGTGCGTTCTTGATCCGCCGGTCAGCACATCGCAGATGCTCAGACCTTTACCGCCTTCCATGCCGCCGCCTTCATATTGATTGGCTGCTGTCGCGCCGCCCCACAGAAAGTTTTCCGGGAAACTGAATGTGTCAGTCATTTTTCATTTCCGCCTGTTTTTCTGCGACTTTGTTGCTGATGCGGACAAACGGCGCATACAGCATGACAATTGCAGCGAAGGCAACGAACTGGACAAGAACTGCTGTGAAACTGCCGCCGGTTGCAAGGAAGGCATTGATAAACGGAGGAGTGACCCACGGTACATCAATATATGTAATCGGCATGATTCCGATTTTTGTAGCGAGATAGCCGATCGTTGATCCGAGAACCGGTGCCAGAATGAACGGAATCATATAAACAGGATTCATGACAATCGGCAGTCCGAAGATAACCGGTTCATTGATTTCGAAGATACCTGCCGGAAGGGCAAGCTTGGCGATCGCTCTTTCATCTTCACGCTTGCTGAAGAGCAGAATTGCGGCAATCAGACCGAGTGTGCAGCCGAATCCGCCCAGGCCGCCGAAGAGAACATTGAAGGGCTTTGTAACAATTTCAGTAGGTGCCATGCCGGCATTCACGAGATCAATATTCTTTGTCAGCGCAGCGAGGAACAGAGGCTTTGTAACAGCGCTGGTGACTGCTGTGCCATGGATACCGAAGACCCAGAACAGACTTGTGAACAGAGCGATGCCGATAAAGCCGAACGGTGTCTGGACGATTGCGCCAAGAGGTGCCTGAAGAATTTTGTAAACCAGTTCATTGAGTTCCATGCCTGTGAAGCTGAAGAATGCGAAACGGACAGCGCACAGGATGATGATTGTAAGACATGTCGGTATCAGGGAAGAGAATGCCTTGCCGACATTGGCCGGTACAGAATCGGGCATATGGATCTCGAACTGTCTGACTTTGGCGAGTTTGCTGTAAAGAAGAATTGCGAAGACCGCGATGACCATGGCATAGAACATACCCATGGAACCGGTGACATCCTGACTGAGACCTGTTGCGATGACACCATCAGCTCCCATGACCGGGAATGCTGTCGGACTCATGCATACGTAAGAGATCAGGCCGAGGAAACCGCCGAACAGCGGATCCACATCATAGCGTTTGGCAAGGCTGTGTGCCATGTTGAAGGCAAGCAGCAGGGCGATGAGATTCAGACAGCCGTAGTAGATGCCTGACCACATGGAGTTCCAGCCGACGAGGAATTCAAAACCGGGAACTGTCGCAAGACCGGCTTTCGGTGAGCAGATCAGGCTGGTAAACAGTGTTGCGATGGATGCGAGAATGATGAAGGGATTTAAAACGATAAATGCTTCCTGGATACTGGAGATGATCTTATTGCTGTTGATCTTTCCAGAAATTGCGATGATTTTTGAGACAAAACCGTCATTTGTTTTTTCCATTTTTCCTATCTCCTTTTTTGTCCGGGATACCGGATCATCTGACACAGGAAGAATACAAAAAAAGAACCGCAGATCTTTGATTTTTCAAAAATCCGCGGCTTGTTTTGTTGATTTGTTCATGTTTCAGAAAATGAATCATTCCTGACGCAGCGTGTAGGAAATATAGTTGACAAACATATCCATCGCAGCGTTTGCCTGAAGCCACTGGTTCTGCATACCGAGACAGATCTTCCGGATCTTCGGATGCAGTGCAGCCTTTGAATCCGCAAACGTGATCATATAGACTTTCGGCGCATTTTCACCGTCAAGGAAATGCATGTTCATATCCATGCGCTTAAAGTATTCACCGGAAGCGGAAAAAATGATAAACAGATCATCCCTGCCGGCTTCTTTCATCTTCTCCGCCTGCTCTGTCCAGGATTGCGTACAGAAGCAGAAAATATTATTCATTCCCAGATTATTTCCCAGAATATAGGCAATATGACTGGCCTGAAGATGGCCGAAAGCAGATACTGTCCTGCTTTGCTTCAGATCCGCAATGAGTTCCTTCACAGCAGGATCTTCAGCAGCTGCTCTTACACTTTTCAATGTCTGATCCATCTCGCCGAAAAACTCTTCTTTCCGTAATGAATCAGACATTGCTGCGCTGCTAAGCGCATCCTGCCCGCTTGCCCTGATCAGCATCTGCAGATCAATATAATCCATCAGTCCAAGATCCTTGCAGAAACGGCTGACAGCAGCTTTGGAAAGATTGCATTTCTTTGATATTTCTGTCAGAGAAACACCGGAAAGGGTGTTGTAATTCTTAAGAATGAATTTTGCAATGATGTAATTATTGCTGGAGGAATCCTCACTGTCGAGGATACTGAACAGCGCAATTTTCAGCCAATACATATCTGAAACCTTTCCCGTGATTCTGCTGAACCACGATGGTCACAACATTAGTATAGTTTTTTTCCTCCATTGCTTCAATGACGCCGCCGGCTGATTCATGACATCGGGAAGGTCATCTTCCGTTCTCTGTCGGTTTAAAAAAGAAAAAGCGCCGAAATCCATACGGTCTTCAACGCTTTCATTTGGTTATTCTCCGGGAGCAGGCTCTTGCGCACCGCGAAACAGCGACCGATATAATTGAAGCTTCTCAATGTGTTATAGGAAAAATCAGGTTTCAGAACCGGATTGGAACGGTTTCCGTAGGAATCACGGCGGTCATGATCAAAATAGATGACATCGCCTTCCTTCAGATTGACATCTCCCAGAGCCGCATAGGTATGGCATCCTTTTGAAACAAGCAGAACATAATCGCAGTCTTCCGTCTGACTGAGATCCAGCTTTTCCGTTTCGGAAAGCCAGATGAGATCGCGGTTTGGTTTCTGCATGGTTCCGCTTTTGCGGTAAGTCAGCCACTTTTCATATTCCTCATTCACAGCAGGATCAAAATATCTTCTGCCATAACGGGCAATATTCATGCGCTCGTGCATATATTTATGAATGTACATTTTCAGAATTTCCCGGGGAATGACAAAACGATACTGTACAGCCCAGATGTGCAGCGCTTTTTTCAAAAGTTCTGTTTTTGCGGTTAATCCTGACAGGTCCATAAATTTCACTTTTCCATTTTACATCATCCGTAAATATTTCTGAAGATTGTGCATTCTGATTCGTACAGGAAGAGGGCTCAAAAAAGACAGAATGCATTCACATCCTGTCCTTCCTTATGGTTTCAAAGCAGTAACCGGCACCACAAACACGCCATCCGGCCTTACATAAGCCGCATTGCTCATACCGCATATAACACAGAGTACCGAAGGAGGAACACCTCCTTTTTCAGCCGCAATACTGTCGCGCAGCGCGATCAGATCTGCAGCAGCTCTGTCAATCTGATTAGTACCGAGTTTGATTTCGAAAGCACACCATCTGCCATCCTCAAGCTCAATAACTGCGTCAATTTCACGGTTTTTGTAATCCTGATAATGCAGCAGTTCAGCGCCGAAGGATTCCGCATAAATTCTGAGATCCCGTTCGCACATTGCTTCAAATATAAAGCCAAATGTATTCAGGTCATTCAGCAATTTTGCAGGTGTCGCCTTCAGCAGGGCACATGCAAGCGCCGGATCGCAGAAGTGTCTCTTTTCTGTCTGTTTGACCCTGACCGACGAACGGATATTACTGGAAAACGGAAGCTGATTGTCAAACAAAAACAATCTCGAAAGCACCGCAATATACTCTGCAGCTGTTGTTCGGTCAACCTGCCCGCCATCATATTCACTGATATCATTCGCTATCTTATTGATGGAAGCTGTTGTACATTCATTCCGCGCAAGTGACCGCAAAAGCAGACTCACTTTATGAGTGTCCCGTTTCACATCATCAATCCGCCGCAAATCATCATCAAGAACCGCGTTTATATACGATTCCGGAAGCAGCTGTGCATCAGCCTCTGACACTCCGAGATTCCCCGGCCATCCGCCTCTGACAGCCAGATATATTAATTCCTTCAGTGACACTTCACCTGTCATTGCCGGTGTCAGTATCCCATTGCAAAGATTAGACAAAGACACCTTTCCAGATGAATCACCTGACTCATAAAGAGACATTGTCCGCATGCGAAGTTTTCCGATCCTGCCGGCACCGCTGTGCATTACTCCCTTGCGGTTCGGTGTGGAAGATCCTGTCAGAATGAATTGTGCTTTCTGCCCTCTGCGGTCAACTTCATATCTGACCGCATCCCAAAGAGAAGGCACCTCCTGCCATTCATCAATCAGCCGGGGGACATCCCCCTCCAGAATAAGGGATGGGGAAAGTTCGGCAAGCTGTCTGTTCTGGAAGTTATTCTCAGGTGAACCGATCATAATTTCACTGCTGCAGTGAAAAGAAGACGTCCACGTTTTTCCGCACCATTTAGGTCCTTCAATACAAACCGCTCCGAAAATCTGAAGATACCTCTTCACATTCCGATCGATAATTCTCCCCAGATATTTTTCTTTATTAACGACAGCCATTTCCTGCCTCCCTGATCCAATTATACCAATCCAACCGGATTTTTCAATTTAATCCAACCACTTTTTCTATTTCTATCCAACTGTTTTTTAGATTTTCATCCAACCGGATTTTGATTTTTCAACTGACCGTTTTTTATAATTAAAAGAAAAAGCGCCGAATTCCATACGGTCTTCAACGCTTTCATTTGGTTATTCTCCGGGAACAGGCGCTTCCCCGCCGCTGCCGTCATCAACCGGTGCTTCTGTCGGCTCCGGTTCAACCGGTTCTTCAACAGGTTCCGGCACTTCCACAGGCACTTCTGCCGGTTCCGGTTCAGCTGTCTCTTCCGGTACATAGGTGGGTTCCGGTTCCGGCGGTCCGCCGATTACAGTTGCGCCGACTTCTCCGTCATACCATTCATAAGAGATCGGATCGGGTTCATAATCAGCCTGGTCCGCACCCCAGGAAACTGATTCCGGAACACCTGCAGTACTGTAGAGATTCAGGTTTCTTTCCACATAGTTGTATGTATCCACACTTGCGCCGTTGAACGGGTTGTAGATGTAGAGATACATGCCGAGGCTGTCATCCCATTTCTGGGCACTCCAGCCGGTAATTCTTGAGTTGATGATATTCAGGACTCCTACAGGATTGGAGGAGTTGTAATATCTTCTTGCCTTCTTCATCGCATAGCTGATGAACTGAACAGCCTGATCGGTTGAGACATTGGTACGGATGTTCGCACCTGCCGCATCAAGAATCTTGAGGTAGGTGTTCGGATCTCTTGTGTCCATAACCTTCTTCATGATCTGTTCAATGACTTCCTGCTGATGCTGCTGACGGGCAAAGTCGCCGTCCTCAAACGCATAGCGCTCACGGACAAATCCGAGTGCCTGCTGACCGTTCAGATGAACATGTCCGGCAGGAATCGGCAGAACGACAAGGCTGTCGGATTCCACATCCCAGCACTGGCCCATGAATTCAATCGGATTGTATACATCCACGCCGCCGACAGCGTCGACAACCTGAATGACTGACGCGAAGTTGAATTCAACAGTATAGTCAATATCAATGCCTGTCATATTTGTGACGGTATCGACGAGACATCCTTCGGAAACAGCGTGCGCTGAATTGATCTTGCTGGAACCATAGTTATAGCAGGTAATCGGTACATAGGAGTCACGGGCAATTGATGTCATTGTGACTTTCATTGAAACCGGATTGACCGAAACGATAATGATCGTATCCGCAAGGCCTTCGTTTTCACCGGAAATCAATACAGTGAACGGCTCTGCTGTCAGATCCTTTTCTGCGCCTTCCGTTCCGGACTGCACAACGCTTTCCTTGAATGTGGAAATCGCGGCTGTATCCGGAATAAACGGTTCAAGCTGTTCTTCCGTGCCGATCGCGTTGGCATAGTTTGCTGGCAGGATCGCACAGTCGATTTCTTCTGTGATAAGCGCCTTGAACGCTTCCGCGAAAGAAAGGTAATTCTTGTAGTTGACTGTAATGCCTTCGCTTTCCAGTCTTGCCTTACCGATTTTCGCGGCATCTGTTCCGTCAACCGCGCCGACATTCTTTCCGGCCAGGTCTTCCGCTTCCATGATCGGCTCGCCGCTTCCCTTGGTGTAGATGACAAGGCTGACGTTGATGTCCGTATCATGTTCCTTGGCAGTGATTTCCGTCAGGTTGGTATCGACCTTTGTCAATGCATATGCCGCATATCCGCCCACACTCACGCTGAGCACCAGCGCGACAGCCGCCGCAATCAGAACCGGAAGCTTTTTGGTGCGGATCGCAAGGAATACAAGCAGATCGATAATCAGCAGGATGATCATCGCAATCAGATTGATCTTGATGAACAGGCGCTGGCTGAGCGCTGAGAATCTGGTTGTATAGAAGAGTTCAAAGATTACAAATAATGTGACAAGTATCGCAGCGCCGGTCATGACAATATTTGCCCAGACCGGAACGACTGTTTTCTTCTTTCTTCTGGCTGATGTGTGTCTCACTTCTTCCGGATCCTCCGGGAATGCAATCTGTCCGGGATCCTCGGGGAACTGAATATCATCAAAAGCCTGATGTGCCTTCTTTTCAGGATTACCATTCGGTGTAGACATCTTCTTCCACCTCCTCAGGTCTGTCAATTGCGGCAATTTCAAATCTGCCGTCATGATCCACAACAAGGAATTCCGCACTGGACTGAATATCATAGGTATTCATGGAAGTACCTTCCTCATATGTCCATGACGCATTCACTGTCCAGCAGTTATAGGAAACTTCGCTGCCCTGCGGTGTGAAGCTTTCCGTCTGTTCGCAGCTGTCCACAGTCACATCCTTTACCTGAATCAGCTGACTTCTGTCATACTGGGTCAAATACAGATCAAGATCGGCATAAAAGCCATAGCGTGTATATTTTTCAAAATCAGAACGTCTGTCGGAGAAAATGTACTGCATTCCTCCGATGTCATAGTTTCCGTCCTTGTTGGTCCATGTGTAATATTCGGTAACGAAGCACTTCACCAAAGCCTGTGCGATTGCGCTCTGATCGGTTCCTGCTGAGACTGCTTCGTCTAGCTGGCGGAAGTATTCTTTGGAGATTTCCGTCGCGTTATAGCCGATGGAATAGTAGGCATTGGAAAACTCGTTATCTATCTTTTCAGTTTCTTCGATCGTCTCACCTTTACCGGTTTCCACGTTTCTCACACGGATCATGTTCACAACAAACACCGGAATCGTCAGCACCATGACACCGATCAGAATCAGTAACAGGGTGTTATTGATCCGGGCATTTTTTCTTCTTTGTCTGCGGGATAAACTCATCTTTCACCTCATGAGATACCTATTGAATTTAGCATTTTTTCCACTGAACGTAAAGATAACAAGGCCAATGCATTTCTTAATATCCTGCCGATACACGCAATCCAAGGGAAAGAATTCCCAGAACCGCCATGATGCAGATGACACATACCGCAAGCACATTGCCGTATTTATTCATATTCAGTCTGTCAAAACTGTTGATATACCACGCCGGCATGATCATCGGCAGCAGATATCTTGCCTGACATCCGTTGATCGTTTCCAGCCTCACCGGCGTATATGTGATATACATCGAAGAAGCACACGCAATGATTGTCAGCACAAACGCAGTCATCGACATCACCGTGATGGTTTTATTTCTTCCATAGCTTCCGTTTTTATCCAGCAGTCCTGCCGCACATACAATTCCCGGAATGAACCATCCAAGATTTCTGTCTGTGCCAAGATATGCAAAGTTTGTGGAATATTCCACCGCATTGCGGTATGTCAGGAATTCACCTGTTAAATAACGGAAGAGTATCTTTATGTAAGAAACAGGCTCAGAAAGAATGAAGCGCAGCTGCTCAGCCGCATTGACATCGCTTCCGCCTCTTGCGTCCCCGCTTCCTGCTCCAAACAGAAGCAGCGGTCCCATAAAGACAGCACATAACAGCACAACTGCCGTGATTCCTGAAAAGAGATACCTGCGGTACTGCTTACCTGATACAAACTTTTCCTTCGGCATAAACGCCAGGGGTAACATCATCACCACATAAACAGTCTTTGGCAGACAGCCGATCAGGAATGCGCCAAGCATCACCATGATCTCACCATCTGTCAGCTTTTCATCTTTTCTCTGCAGTGCGCCGAAGAAATAAGAATATCCAAGAATCAGAAATGAAATCACCCATGGATCATAGGAATAGGAAGAAGCCATATACAGCCCGGTAGGGATCAGTCCGGCTGCCGCCGCAAGAACCTTTCCGTATTTTAATCTCCGGATTCCAAACGCAATCACAATGGAATAAATCAATACATTGAACAGTTTGGAAAGCCGGAAACAGACTGTATAAGGAAGTCCGAAGCCTCTGGCAAGAACTGTTCCGACCGCATAGCCGGCATAGCCGACAATCGAAATATGCTTCAGATCGCCATGGTTGTAAGGTTTTCTTTCCCCTGACGCAAACGAATCATCCATCAATGTTTCTCGTTCCGCCCGTTCTTCTTCAGAAAGACTTCCTGCCGGATTCCATGCGCTGAGATACATATATTCATCGGACTGATAATACGGTCCGTTCAGAGTTGCGGCTGAAACAGAGCGGTCAAAATGAATCTGATCATCCCAGCTGTAGCCAAGCTCCGCCGGCAGGATGGATACATACACAGCTCCGACAGTCAAAGCCGCAATCAGAAACAGGCGGTGCGCCTGTTCATAAGCTTTTCTGCGGAACACCCAGCAGACTGCCATCATGAATCCGATTGATCCAAATGTCAGATTCATAATCCATGTATTTTCGATTCCTGCAAATCTGCAGATATACGGCCCTAAAAGCCACAGCAGTCCGAAGACAAGCAGACACCATACTGCTTTCAGTCTTGTTTCGGTATGGAAAAAGCGGATGAATCCGTCAATTCTTTCCCCGATCCATGAATTCCATTTTTCATTTCTGTATACGGCATACGGAATGCCAAACAGAAGAAACAGGTCCGCAGTCAGAAAAGCGGATTCCCGGAATATTTCATCCGTAAAATTCCAGTATTCCCCAAGACTGAACAGAATGGCAGTCAGAGCAGTGCAGGCAGCACATACCCATACATTCCGCAGCCTTTTATTCAAACCTTTCTTTTCCATATGAAATCTCCCCAGAATATCCGCATACAGATTCAAACAGTTTAACAGTATCACAGACAATGAACAGACACACGAAAATGAGCACTGCTGAACACAGTGCCCAGGTGTAATTACAGACTCCAGAGTCCGTTTGAAAGATCATAATTCCGGTTATAGAAAGGATCGCCTTTTTCAACCGTTTCCTTCCATGTCTCAAGGAACAGCTTTACATCCTCTTCCTTTCCTTCTTCACGCTCTTTCATCTCTTCATT
The DNA here is from genome assembly GCA_947167125.1 of uncultured Erysipelotrichaceae bacterium. Taxonomy (GTDB): domain Bacteria; phylum Bacillota_I; class Bacilli_A; order Erysipelotrichales; family Erysipelotrichaceae; genus Bulleidia. The sequence continues at coordinate 58,255 of CAMVGT010000003.1, read as the reverse complement.
CATCCATACTGCATATGGACAGTAAACAATCTTTCTTCCTTTTTCTCTTAAGCGCAGACAGAAATCCGCAAATCCAAGATCAGAAGAATATTCTTCACGAATGCCGCCGATGGCATTCCAGTCACGTTTCCGGATCATGACAGCCCGGCAGCTGACAGCACTGAATTCACCCATCACAACAGCTCTGTTCAATTGACCCGGTCCATTCTTTGTCAGTCCTGCAAACGCGTCGGTAACGCCGTCATTTTCATTCAGGATCAGTCCTGAACTGCTGATCATACCGTCATTTCCAAGAACCATACCGCTGACAACTGCAGTATCCTTCTGTGAAAGACAGCCGGTCATGTATGCAAGATTCTCCGGATTCATCATCTGAACCCCGTCCAGAATCAATACATATCTTCCCGATGTCATCCAGACATCTTCATTCAGCGATCTGCCATGAGGAATAAATTCAATATCCTGATACGCTTCCTTCAAAGCGGCTGTGATTTTTTCTTCCGCTTCTCTGGAAGAATAGTTTTTCAGAATCACGCTGAGCCTTGGCTTTTCACTTCTGTAGCAGACCTGATAGGTTCCCCAGAAAGGATCTTCACGGTATTTCACATCCGCTTCAATCCCCATTCTGTTCAGATGATTGCGGACAGCCTTTTCACCGGATTCATAGCAGTAGAGCTTGCTGGTGGGATCTTCCGCAGTGGAAGCCCCATGCATACGCCAATGGTAAAGAACCTTCGCAATATGATGGATGCTCGATGCTTTTTCAATGCACCGCAATGTCAGATCGAAGTCCTGCGACCCGTCATATTCACTGTGGAAACCGCCTGTTTCTTTGATTAAAGCAGTCTTTGCCACAAAGAAATGTGTAATGTAGTTTTCCGAACGGATTAAAGAAAGATCGAAATCCGGCTTTAAAACAGGAGATTCAAATCTTCCTGAATGGCTGTTGAGCTTGTCTTCGTCTGTATAGATCACATCATGATGAACCTTCTGCAGACTCTTCACAATTTCATACAGCATATCCGGCTCCAGCAGATCATCATGATCAAAGAGACCGGTATATTCCCCTTCCGCCAGTTCCAGCGCTCTGTTGGTATTGCCGGAAATGCCGTAATTCTTTTCGAGTCTTGTGACACAGATTCTTTCATCTCTGGCGGCATATTCCATCAATACTCTGCGGCATTCATGATCTTCATCGCTTCCGTCCGCAATGCACAGCTGCCAGTTTTCATATGTCTGTTTCTGAACCGAATCAATCATCTCTTCCAGATACTGCTTCGGCGTATTGAATACAGGCACAACAATGGAGATCTTCGGCGTATAGGAAAAGACTGCCGTTCTCTGCAGTTCCAGCTGTTTCTCATCTGCCTTATGATCCAGGAACCATTGATGATAGGCATCAATGCCTCTTGCGGTCTGGATGATTTTCTTTAATGTGCCGAGGAAGCCATGCTGGCGGTAATAGTTTTTCAGTCTGTCGAGACTGCTTTCATTCACCTTTTTCAGCACTCTGGATACTTTGGAATCATCCGACTTCTGGGCGCGGTCCGTATTGTATACAATCTTTGTTTCATACTTCTCTGTATAGATACGGACTGTTTCCTTGCCGGTGCTCATAAAGCCGATCTGGAAACCGGCGCGGTTTTCAGAATCCTCCCCGATCACCGGCTGATCGATTCTAGGATAGGTTCTGACTTTGGATGTTTTCACATTGCCGGCTTCATCCAGGATCTCATACTGCAGAGGACTGCCGTCAACGGCATATGCCCAGCCGCTGACAGTACCCTGGCTTTCGCCGTCAAAATACATATTGTCGATGTAATAAACAATGCCCGAGGGCACGGATGCTTTTTCAATCTGTTTTCTGTCCAGAGAAAGGACAGTCTCCTCATCCGCTTTGATCACCAATGTTTCCGCCTTTTCTTCAAAAGACGCAATGAAACGGAAGCCGCACATGGATGAGGAAGCTTTCAGATGATATTTTGAAACGATGTCTTCTTTGGGAAGACGGACCATTTTGATTTCCCTGTCCTGATCATTGACGGACAGGCTTAAAACAGGAAAAGACCCGTCTTCCTTGACTGCCCAGCCGTCAATGACAGCCAGGCTGACGGGTTCTGTTTCATATATTCTGTACTCTTCTATCGAATAATTTACTTTCATTGATTACAGCTGCTCTGCGAAACCTCTTTCGAGTTTCCGGAAAATCCAATAGCCGATCACCAGAACTGCGAAGCTGAATAAAGCTGTCAAGCCAAGCGCCGTGAAGTCCGGGATCTGATGATAAAGGAAGCAGTCTCTGTACGCATTGATCAGGATGGTCATCGGATTGATCCGGATCAGCTGCACCACAAGGTGAGCAGAAGAGAACTGATCAATCGAATATACAATCGGAGATCCGTAGAAGAACAGCTGCAGCAGGAACATGACAAAGTATTCCAGGTCCTGGAAATACGCGTCCGCTGCACCCAATGCCATACCGATTCCGAGCGCAAACATCGCTTCCACCAATGCGATCAAAGGCACAAAGATGATATGCCATGAAATTCCCACACCCCACAGAACGGAGAATAAAAGAATAATGATGCAGGAAATCATGAAGTTGACAAGTCCCGAGCACACAACCGAAATCGGCAGGATGACACGGGGAAAATAAACCTTTTTGATAATACCGTAGTTGTTCCGGATGCAGGAAACACTCTGGTTGAGTGTTGTCTGAAAGAAGGTCCACGGGATAATGCCCGATACCAGATAGACAATATAGTTATCCACACGGTTGCCGAGAATATACGGGAAGACAATCGCATAGACAAGAACCTGCAGAAGCGGATTGATGAAGGACCAGGCAACGCCTAAAGCAGATGCTTTGTATTTGCCGCGGATTTCCTTCTTGATGCTGGTTTTCAGCAGTTCCCTGTACTGATAAAGCTCACTGAACATGATCTGCCTCCTGCTTGGATGTGAATACCGTTCTGGCTTCCTCCATAATCAGATTCCCATTGGAATCTTTCAGGACAGCCCGGATTTTAAACGAACCCATTTCCCCGATTTCTTCCGCATAATCCTTTAAGGAAATATCCGCAATCCAGCCAAGGCGGTTGATATCCATAAACTTTCCATACTGTTCAACAAAGGCATTGAACACGTCAGGTCTTCTCTTTTCTTCTGTCGGAACTCTTGTATTGCCGATCCAGAGTTCGATCTGATCCTCATAGCAGTCGGAGATCTTCCATCCTTCAATGATGTAATGGTCCGCATGCGGATCTGCAGGCACACCATCTTCCGGCTGATCGATAAACAGCTTGCCGGTATGCACAACGCCATCGGCTGCGTCCTTTTCCCTTAAAGCCCTGTGGTCTTCCGCAATCTGCTTTCTGTAAGCCTCAATGACTTCTTCCGGTGTGCTGTCCATGCGGATGTGGGTCTTGTAGATCCAGATCGCCCTGGTACATAATTCACGCACCGCTTCCAGGTCATGGGACACAAAAACAATCGTCTTGTCGCTTCTTTTCAGTTCATCCAGCTTGGCATAGCATTTGTCCTGGAAATGCTGATCGCCGACAGCCAGGATTTCATCAATCAGAAGAATATCCGCGTCGACATTGATCGCGACAGAGAAAGCCAGACGCATATACATACCGGATGAATAGGTCCGGATCGGTTCATCAATAAAATCCCCCAGTTCCGAGAAGCGGATGATCTCATCCAGCTTGGCGTCAATCTCTGCCTTGGTCAGTCCGAATACCGCCGCGTTGAAATAGATATTTTCACGTCCGGTAAAGTCCTGATGGAAACCTGCGCCAAGTTCCAGCAGCGATGCCAGCTTGCCGGTTGTCTCAACCGTTCCCCCGTTGGGATATATAATCTTTGTCATCAGCTTCAGAAGCGTGGATTTTCCGCTGCCGTTTGTTCCGATCAGGGCGACAGTCTCACCCTTTTTGATATCCAGTGTGATATCATTCAGAACTTCATGGCGCTCCGGCTTCGATCTGCCGCGGATCAGCAAAAGATCCTTGAGCGAATTCGCCCGGTCACGGCTGATCTTGAAGCTTTTGTACATATTTCTTACTTCAATAGCATTTTCTGAATTCATAGATACTCCTGACAGACCGATTAAAATCTGTCACTCTGCATTATATACGATCATCATGGGATTACAAACTTTCAGCCGAAAGAAAATCACTTCCTGACCGAAGTGATTTTTCAAAAATGATTCTCTTATCTGAAGAAAAACGGCATCATTGAAGCCATGATCACACCTGCCGCAAAGGAAGCACAGTTGGCAAGCAGAGAATATACAAACGGATTTTTCAATTGCGGAGCAGGAATCCATTTTTCATAAGCTTTCCATTCCGCTATTACAATCAGAATTTCCAGCACGGCCAGCACTGCGTAATACGCAGCCATGCCGTATCCGAATGCATAAACCGCCATGCTCAGACCGAAATTCAGAACCAATTGTGTCACCAGATTTACCAATACAATCGCAATCCGGCTTCTGCCGTCATGTTTCATAAACAGACAGCCGACAAGGAATTCCGCAATGATTGTCAGCAGAATCCGGAAGGCCAGTGCCCCGGCATTGGTTTCAGCAGTGCTGATATCCATGACGGACAGGCTTCCGTCTTCATATGTGCATTTCAGAACCGTCCGGAATGCAGTGCGTGTATATGTCTTTTCGGAAAGGATAAATCTTCCGCTGTCCGCAAGATAAATCAAGATCCGGAATTCTTCCGGCGGCCAGTAGCCGAACAGATAATCTTTTTCAGCCGGTGAAACAACACCCCAGAAATACAGCTTCTCCCCTGCCTCATTCAGCCGTTCTGTTTCTTTGCAGAAGGAAATGTAGATTTCTTTATTAATCCCTGTGTTTTCAAACCATACCGGATCTTCCTTGGCACGGATTTCAAAATCCAGTTCATCCTTCGGGCTGTTAGGCCCGTATTGTTCAACTGTCGAAAGAACCGTGACATATGCCTTTTCATCAATGCCTGAACACTGAATGGTCAATGATGGTTTGGGACCGCTGTCCGCATAAACAGGAAGTGTGAAACATACAATCATAAGCAGAATCATCGCCAGTCCTGCAAATCCTTGTTTTTTCATGATGCAAGCCTCCCTTCTTCACTTCCACCATACATGATTTCACATATATTTTGTACAGGATCAGCCGATTGTGACGGTAAAGTGAGTGCTGATCACCAGGATCACAAACAGACATACCGCAATCAGAACTGTTCCGTATCTGTTTCTGGTTTCATACAGATTCAGCAAACGGTATTTCAATGATTCCCCGGAAGCACTGAGACAGCTTGTGAATCCTTTTTCATCTCCTGCTGTATGCAGAATCAGATCTGCATAATTCTGTTTCTGTTCCTCATCCAGATCAAGAATCACTGCCTGATCGCAGCTTAATTCAATATCTTCTGAGGCAGCTTTGGAAGTCTCCCGGATTCCCGGCACGAACCACAGAAACGACTGAATCACTGCCATCATAAATTTTGCGCCGATATCCTGCCGCTGAATATGAATCAGTTCATGCCGGAAGATCAGCTGCAGCTCATCATCCGAATAGTTTTTCACCGGAAGAATGATATTGTCCGTACCGAACAGAATGCCCCTGATTGAAAGCGGTGTCCTTACTGCTGATGAGATATAGACCGGAGGTTCAGACTGATGACGCAGATACCGGATTTCTTTCCGGTATATTTCCATCATATGTTCATCCGCTTCCATGCAGTCATTCTGTATTCTTCTTTTCAGTACATTATGCTCAATGATTTTCTTTCCCATGCAGAAAACAAAACCGCACAGCCATACCGCAAAGAATGCATTGAAAAGATTCCGGCTGATCGCAAACTGAATTCCGCTGGTTTTAAGATTGCTGTTCAGTATAAAATTTGGGACGTATATCACAGACGGCAGCTGCCACAGTACCGCCGTCAGTGAGGGATGATATCTTTTTCTGAGAAACCGGTGCGCGATTAACAGAAGCGGATAATAAACAGCTGAAATCAGAAATACCCGGAACATCACAGATCCGATGTAGGTGAGATTCCGCTGCAGATCAGAACGAAGAAATATAAAATTCATCAGCGGCGTAATGACCAACGAGCATACAAACAGATAGCTCATACCGAACAGCGGCACGAACCTTTCACCGTATTCGGTGCTGTTATGTTTTATGTTATACAGCGTTATCAGCGCAAGGATCACGGAAAGACCCGCCAGTAAGATGACATGTTCACGCAGAGCCTGCGGATCAGGAAAATTCACAGTCATTTTCTCATCTTCTCCAGCATCTTCTGCAGTTCCGCGAGATCCTCATCCGGAATTCCGCTTTCACATAAAGCCGCCGCAAAATCACTCATTGAACCGTCGAACATCCGGTCGATAAAGCTTCTGCTCTGCTGTGCCCGGTATTCGCTCTGTGCCACAAGCGGAATGTACTGACTTCTTCTTCCGTTTTTCTCAATCCGGATAAAACCTTTCTCCGAAAGCCTTGTCAACATAGTTAAAAGTGTCGTCAGCGCCATAGGATGCGTCTGACTGATCACTTTTTCAATTTCTTCTCTTTGAACCGGAGCTTCACAGGCCCATACCGCCTGCATCACTTCCAGCTCTCCATCCGGCAGCCGTTTCATACAAGCCTCCTTCTACATTTGTAGTACAATTTTATTCTACATATGTAGAATGCCAATTTCAATAGATTCCCATCATAATATCTGAACTTGCATCGCAATTATTCCCGGAAATATGCTGCAGCCGCCGGTTTACACCCCGCCAGTTTTCAAGTATTCCAAAAACGCTTCAATCCGCTTATTCATTTCCGCTCGAGAAATTCGTCCAGCACAAGGCAGAGATTGCTATAGTGAGGTTTGTATTCTTTAGCTGTAAGCTTTTCGAAATCAAAAGACTGAATCATTTTCCTGACTTGAAAATGATTCGCTTCCCTTGTTTTTTGTTTATCATCAATCTGCTTTCCGAGAAAAACATCCTCAACGTCCCGGCAGAACCAGACAAATCTTCTGAACTTATCTTTTGCGCAGTATTGAGAAGCCTCGCTAAGAAACTGACGGTCTTCCGGTTTGACATCATATTTGTCACAATCAAAACAATAGATTGCATAGCTGACATTGTCACGGTTGGAAGCCTGAAACTGATTTACAAGGGTTCTTATCTGTTTTTCCACTTTGGGAACGCAATAGTTACCTCTTCCATCCATATAAACACGGTCAATTCTCACGTGCGAACCAATCTGATAAAACTGTCGGACAGCGCTCAGCAGATATTTGAAATCTGTATCGCTTTTTTTGTTGGTTTCCACACAGAAGATCAGCTGAATGCTTTTCATTGCTCATCCTCCGTATAGAAAGCATTGGCAAAATCAAACGGGAAAACATTGAATGGCGATCCTTCGATCATTCCTTTTTTATACAAAGCTGCAGGAGAATAATTTCCATTGGCTGTCCAGGAATAGATTTTGTGATCCGTCGATAAGAAATCAATTGATTTCTTATTCGTTTTCAGGATATCCATCGGTCCCACATTATGCGTGGTAAAGCACAGCTGCCCTTTTGCGTTATCTTTCAGATATTCAAGAAGTGCACAAAGATAAACATCGTGAAGACTGGAATCAAGTTCATCAATGAAAACAATATTGCCGTTCACTGCATTTTCAATGTAGTAAAACAGCCGGATCAGTTTCTTGATCCCTGCGCTCTCGAATTCAGCGTCAACTGAGTAATCGCCATAATTCATAATGAAAGTGCAGACATAATTCTCACCATCATCTTTTTTATCAATGTCAATTCCGTCTAAATCGTTTTTGAAAATATGCAGGAACTCGTACAGCTTATTAACATGCTTTTCAAAAGAACCGTAACTCCTTTTCGGGACTGAAATCAGCTCAGCAGAAAACACACCTGTATCCGGTCCCTTCAGCTTATCAATCTGCTGTATCATTGATTTGAGATCAAAATTATTCGGACTATTTTCAGAATCGAGATAGTTACTCAAATGATAATTTCTGTGATCATCTCCTGTTTCAGTGCAGATATTCAGGCTGAGTGCAAAGATAATCAAAGACATAAGCATAATCCAAAGCACATTTTCCATCTCACTGCCCGGCTGCCGCAGCCTGTCATTCATTCTGACAATTGATGCCATTGCAGAACCTGCTAAAAGATTCTTCGTCAGTTCATCTACAAGCTTTGCATATACATCAGCTGAATGTATCTGAAGATTTCCATGATCAGTACTGAAACATAATTTTGAAGAAGCCGAGGAAGAGGTGGCATTTTTATAGGATAGCTTTTCACTTTCAATTTCATACAGGCCGAAACTGTTGCGACCAACTTTAATTTCATAATTAAAGAGTATTAATGCATCCTGTACAGGGAACAGATACTCCACAGCAATTTCCAGTTTTCCTGTTTTCCTGTTAATCAGTGCATTAAGTTCATCCTGAATAACTTTGCCGCTTAAATAGTGCTGTTCAAGAAGCAGTCTTTTCAGAATTTTCACTGATGTGATAATACCGGTTTTGCCGGAACCGTTCGCTCCATAAATACCTTTGAGATTGTATCCATAGACATCGAAGTCTTTTTTGATTGTCTTTTTGTAGAAAGATAAAAAGACCCATTCATCCAGATTCTTAATACCCTTAACAGCGTAGCTGATTAAATAAACTCCATTCATATTAAACATCCATTCTACATGCAGAAATGCGCTGCGTACCGTATAGACAGGGATGAAAATACATACCTGTCATTTATATCAGAACCAGAAAGCTTCTCTGCTTCACATAGCAAGAAGACTCGCAGATACTTCACACTTTCAAATTTATCTTCCTGCACAATTGTCCCGAGAATATTTTACACCATTCCAGAATAATTATATACATTTTGTATATAAATTATCGATTTAACCGGAGGTTCATTGAAAATAATCGTCATTTTTAACGCTTTCCATTAACTTTTCATCATTTTCCAGTTTCCGAAAAAACGAATAATAAACTTTAAGGAATGTTAAAGCGCACAAAAAACGGAGAATGCATGTACATTCTCCGCCACATAGTTCAGATGATTCTTTCTCTTGGTTTTCCAAGTGAGAAATTGGTTTTTTCTGTTGTCAGATTCGGATTGTAATACGGATCTCCCTTCTGATAGAAATCCTTCCACCTGTCAGTGAATAAGCTCAGTTCCTGCATATAGCGGGCATTTTTTTCCGATGTCGTATCCAGTCCCCTGCTCTTGGATTCATAGTGATAGAAGCAGGCATACGGATTATAAACCACAAGCTTTCCTGCCTGATTCAGTTTCAGACAGTAATCAATATCATTGAACGCAACCGCCAGATTCTCATCCAGTCCGCCCAGTTCTTCATAGACACTCTTTTTTGTCATCATCGCCGCGGCAGTGACTGCCGAATAATCCTGCGCCGTCATCGAACGGTTGAAATAGGTTCCGTCACCGGGAAAAGTCCCCTTAAACGCATGATCCGCGACACCGATGCCGATGATAACGCCGGCATGCTGAAACGACCCGTCTTCATACAGCAGACGGCATCCGACAGCACCGACATCTTCTCTTTGTGCATAGCCCATCATCTCTTCAATTGAGGATGGTTCGATCAATGCAGTGTCATTGTTTAAAAGAAGAATGTATTCACCCTTTGCCTCAGAGACGCCGAGATTGTTGATACGGGAGTAATTGAATTCTCCTTCATAAACAATCACACGCACCTGCGGGAATTCCTTCTGCAGGCTTTCATAGCACGCAAAAGTTTCTTTTTCTTCTGAATTGTTTTCCACAATCAGAACTTCCAAATTTCCCCATGTGCTTTTTTCCAGCAGTGTTCTGACACACCGTTCCAGATCATCCTTATGATCCTTGTTGGGAATGATCACCGACACAAGCGGTTTTTCATCAAAACGGAAATGCACATGATAAAGGCCGTAGTTTTCCCCATCGGTGACTTCATTGATCTTTACATTGGGGAGAACCCGTTCATAATGCGCTTTTACCGCCTTGGCGCCGGCTCTGTAGGCATACAGCTTGGATTCCGGATTGGCGGCGGTTGAAGCAGGAGAGCTGCGCCAGTGATACAGAATCTTCGGCACATGGACTGTCTTGCGCGCATGTTCCGTCATCCGCAGAATGAAATCAAAATCCTGCGCGCCGTCATATTCCGTTAAAAATCCGCCATAGTTATCCACAAGTGTTTTTCTGACTGCGAACAGATGACAGATATAGTTGTCGCACCGTAACATATCAATATTGAAATCCGGCTTGAAATGCGGCTCATAGACATGTTTTCCGGCTTGATCGATCTTATCCTCATCGGAATAGATACAGTCGCATTCCGGATTGTTGATAATTCCCTGCGCCATTTCAAACAATGCGTCCGGTGTCAGCAGATCATCATGATCGCATAACATGATAAAATCGCCTGATGCCATTTCCACAGCTTTGTTGGTATTTCCGGAAATTCCGAAGTTTTCCCCAATCCAGCTGTAATGAAGTCTTGCGTCATGAAAGTTATCCACAATTTCCTTTAAGGAATCATCTTCACTTCCATCCGCAAAGCATACTTCAAACTTCCCGTATGTCTGTGCCAGAATGGATTCAATCAGATCCTTTAAGAAACTGTGCGGTGTTCTGAACAGAGGAATGACAATGGAGAACATCGGCATCTCTTCACTTACAAGAAAACGCCTCTGCAGTTCCAGTTCCTTTTCACTTGCCCTGGAAAGCGTATACCATCTGTCATAGGACATTTCATGATTCCGCATTCCTCTGATTCTGTTTAAAACATTCCGCAAAGCAGGATTGTTTCTTAACTTCATCAGGCCGTTGTAATAAGCTGCTGTATTCTCATTGATGCGCAGTTCCTTGATTTCATTCCCTGCTTTGATCACAAATGTGAATGTATCTGTCTGTTCACAAGGAACACTGACTGTAAAGCCAAGATCATTTTCCACAACACGGTTTAAAAATCTTGTGCCGACATCATTGCGGGTCAGCTTTTTGATTTCCGCTTTCAGCATTTTTCCATTTTGGTCCTTAACCGCATAAAAGATCTCCGCTTCCGGATTTTTTCCGAGTGCGAAGCCGTTGAGGATCCGTTTTCCGTCTTTGTAGGAAATGCTTTCAAACCGATATTTCATAATCTATTTCCGTTTTCTCAGCTCTTTGAGACAGTACAGTCTTGTGCCGACCTTTTCATTGAAGGAACGTGTGCTGTATTCACCCGCATGAAGAGCTGTATTTTCATGTCTGCGGTATAAAATCAAAGGAATATGCAGAAGCTTAACTTCATGATGATATTCGCCAAGATAGGCAAACCAGTAATCATAAGGACACAGCTTCTGGTTCCTGGGAAACGGCAGAGCACGTTTCAGAAATTCCCTGCGCATTGCCATGCACGCTCCGGTATATCTTGTCTTCAGCAATGTCCGTAAGAATCCCTGGCGGATTCCGTATTCCTGAAAGAAAGATTCAAAGCGGACATTCAGATCACCGTCCGTCACTGTCGCATCGTGTACGACAAGAGGCCATGATTTCAATGCTTCGCACATGACACGGACCTTATCCTTCATCCAGACATCATCCTGATCGGAAATGAAAATATAATCGCCTGTGCTGTGCTTTAACGCATTTTCAAAATTCTTTGTGAATCCATGTTCGCCTGTATTCATATAGATCCGGATTCTCGGATCCTGAAAAGAGCGGACAATGTCCAGTGTGGAATCTTTCGATCCGTCATCGGAAATGATCACTTCATCATTTTCCCCAAGCTGACAGAGTATGGACTCCAGCTGTTCCTTAATATATTTTTCCCCATTGTATGTCGCCATACAGACCGATATTTTCTTCATTTCAAAACTCCTCAGATGCCGGTATCCTTATGGATAAAACTCATTACCGCATCATTTTTCATTCCAATACATATGCCAAGATACGCAAGAACGGACGCTGCCATTCCGGTTAAGATAAACAGAATATCATTTGTGATGAACTGTCTTGTGAAATAACAGATTCCCACAATCAGCACACTTCCGATCACGGAACTCGGAATCACCCGGGAGCCGATTTTAATGCGGTAGTATTTCCGCGAATAATAAATCGTTGTCACCAACATGATGAATTCAGCGACCACCGTTGTAAAGGCTGCCGCATCCGCATGGAATTTCGGAATCAGGATGATATTCAGAACGACATTGATGAGTGCCGTCACAAGTGTTCCGATCATATAGATCTTTTCCTGCTTGAATGCCATCAGCACACATTCCCCGAAGAATGTCGCAAGCACCGCAAACAGAATTGCGAAGCAGAGAATCCTTAAAGAAGAATATGCCGGCGCAAATTCGCTTCCCGCACATAATGTCACAATTTCCGGCGCCATCATATACAGACCTGCCGAAGCAGGAATCCCGATCGTGATCATTGTATTCACTAATAATGATCCCAGCTTGTCCGCTTTTGCCCGGTGCTCCAGTGCTGCAACCTGATCCATCGGTTCAAGAGACTTGCCGATATGATAGGAGAAACGCGGCACAACCACCATGACAATCGCGTTGAGCACCTGCTTGATAATCTTGTAGATTGTGGCTGATGTGCTGTATAAGCCTGTCACATCATCGCCATCGATCCAGCCAAGCAGCGTTACATCCGAACTGACATAAATGACTGCTCCGATTTCCAGTGAGAAGATGATCAGAATCGGCTTGAGATGTTTCAGATTCAGCTTCGGGATAAAGCGCAGCTTAATATATTTCCGGCTGTGGAAAAACATGAACAGACCGGCACCGCTGTAAGCCATCAATGATGAAAATACATAGATATTGAGATCGGCAGGCGAATGCACAAATAACAACATCACCGCGATTGCCAGTACCTGCATCACCATATTGACGATCGTTGTATAGGTGAAGTCTTCAAAGATCGAATAGATCCAGTAAACATTCAGTGAGTTTAACATCATTCTCATACTGAAGATGAGAATGACAGCCGTATAAGGCTGCAGCTTTCCAATAAAGCCCAATGAAAGAAACAGAAGGATATAGGAAATGACCAGGGAATACATATTGATCGAGAAGACTTCATTGCAGAAGCGGGTGATCGCTTCTTCATCATCCCTGTATTTCGCGCCTTCCCTGACTGCATACAATGCAACGCCAAGATTTGCCATTAAGGCAAAGTAGGTAATGATGGATGAGCCGAAATTGTATTTTCCGATCGCGGTCGGTCCGAGAATTCTTGATGAATACGGAAATGTGATCAAAGGAAAAACCAGTGTCATGATCGTATTGATCGTATTCAACACTGCGTTTCTTGTGATTGACTTTTTAACCCTTACTTTTCCTTCACTCATCGTTTCAGATCTGCCGGATCAATATAGAGATCCGGATTTCTTAAATCCTCCAGAGGTACATCTCTGTAAATGCCGAAGTCAAGCGCATGCGGGAAATGATTCTTCCGCTTTTCCACCGGCGGAAGGGTCATATAGTCCCCATACAGTTTTCTGAGATAGCGGTCCTGATTATTCGGGAAAGTGAGTGTCGTATTTTCAAACGGCAGTTCCACCAGCGGGAAGATTTCATCATAATCCCATAAATCCAGATCCGGAACTGTATCAAAAAAATAGTTGACCTGCTTTGTTTTCGGTCCGTTGTTATAGCGCACTGCCGCAGCCTTGGCTTTAGCGGCAAGTTTCTTAGTGGAAACACCTGTCACAGTCAGTAAGCCATAGGCAGCCGCAGTTGCCGCATGAATCACCTTTGCCTTCCACTTGCTCATCATCAGAACAGGGAAAGGAATCGAGCGCAGAATCAGAAGATGGCTGTAGAACCATGTCTCCCATCCCTGCTTCTTTCTTAATTTGGGATCATCAGCGACCTGATCAAATGCATAAAGATCCAGGAAAATGCCCAGTTCGCATTTCACATCACGGAATGCTTCTTCAACAAATACCGTATCCTTTAACATCCACCTTGTGGTCATCAGAGGATAATTCGGATCATGTTCAACATTCATGACCGTATATTTATCGGACATTTCAAGATCCGCGTAATGGATGAATTCTTCATAATCCTCACGCAGGAAGCCGATATCGATATCATCATCCCACGGAATGAATCCTTTATGACGCAATGCGCCGATGCCGCTGCCCGCGAAGGCAAAATACGGAATATCATGTTTTGCGCACAGACGCTTGAAATCATTGACGATCATCAGTTCAATGCTCTGCAGACGCTTCAGTGTCACATCATCATACTCTCTCATTTTTTTTCATCCTCTTCATCGGTTTCATCAATTGCCAGCCGCTGCGTCAATTCCTTGACCTTGTTATCAAGCTGGGACACACGGACAGTCAGCAGGAATATGCGGAAAATGAGAATGGCGATGACAACCAGATACACCAGATTGACCGGCGACTGGATATGCAGAAGTTCTGCCGCATGTTCCGCAATCTGCGGAAACAGTGCCAGCAGAATAAAAACAAGCGTGATGAAAAACCACGAAAGACTGTCGGTGATCTGCAGTTTCGATTTGCGGATTTCAATAATCACAAAACGGAATGCCCATATTGCCGCAAGAATGAGCAGAATCCGGAATGTCAGACTCATACACTTCCCTCCTGCAGTTTGATCTTCGGTCTGAACGCGCCGATCAGAAGAATGGAAACGCTCATCACCATCATATACCGTGCGCTTGCGGAAAGATTGAGATAGCTTTCCCCTGCGATTCTTTCATCCATGATGACCTGGATTTCCTTTACCTTTGCGCCGCATCTGGCAAGATAAGCAACCGTATCCGGTTCCGGTCCCATATTCATATTAAAAGCGAGAATCCGCATCACCCTGCGGCTGTACATGCGCATGCCGCTGGTCGGATCCTTGATGTTTCTGCCGGATGTCAGACGGATCAGAGTCTGAATGATATTGGAGCCGAACATTCTTAAACTCTTCGGCTTTTCTTCATTCACAAAACGGCTGCCGATCACAATATCGGCGCCTTTTTCAATCTCTTCCGCCATCTGTTCAATATATTCAGGACGGTGCTGGCCATCCCCGTCAAACTGCACAGCAGCGTCATAGCCATGGCTGTATGCATATTTGATTCCGGTCTGGAATGTTCCGGAAAGACCGAGGTTGACCGGCTGGTCAATCAGATGGAAGCTGTTCTTCCGGCAGATTTCTGCCGTATCATCTCTGCTGCCGTCATTGATGACAACATAATCAAGCTGCGGATAATTCTTTTCAAGATTTCCGACCACCCGCTCAATATTTCCGGCTTCGTTGTATGCGGGGATAATCACAAGGACTTTAATACTCACTTTTTCAATCCTCCTTCCCCAGACTGTTTGATTTTTCGCTTAAAGCATAGACGCGGCTGAGAACATATGCCGCAGGTGCAGGCCAGAATTTGCGGAACATTGCGTAATCTTCTTCTGTTCTGCTGTTATCGCCGATGATATTGGATGTTTCGCTTCCTTCATGAATCCGGTGATACATTCCAATGGAAGGAATGAATCCGAATGATCCTTTCAGACGGCTGAGACGTTCCCAGGCATGCCAGTCCTCATTCGAACGGAAGCCTGTCGTAAATACACAGGCAGGAAGCTTTGTTTTATGGAAGGTGACTGCCGGACAGCAGACCGGATTGCCAAGAGAAAGAATTCCCCGTTTCATCATTACTGTTTTTGACAGCAGTCTGCTGTGCATCGGCGCAAGCAGAATCCTTTTGATTTTCAGATTTGTATTTTCATCTGTTCTGACGCCGTCACGCAGTTCCCCATAGTCTGTAAAGGCAATCAGCGCGTCGTCATTTCCCCGGAAATATTCCATCACGGTTCTGGAATAAGACGGCAGATAGATATCATCCTGGTGTGCCAGGGTGACATATTCCGTTTCTGCCTGCGCATAGGCAAAATTCCAGTCGGATGCGATATTCGGTTTGCGCTGATTCACTTTCAGTTCAATTCCGTATTTTTCCGCAAGTCCTTCAATATATGCATTCGGCGTTGAAGTGCAGAGAATGATATTTGAAGGAATTTCCTGCTTCAGCAATGACTGAATGCATTCTTCCAGATACGGACTCTCCTGATAGGCGCAGATGGCAAATGTATGTTCCATCATGCTTTCCTCAGAAGCTGAATGTATCCTTTAAGCCAAGCCACTTCTGGTCTTTGTCACTGAGATTGAGCGGTGTTCCGTCACTCAGATGATAATCGCCGGCTGCGCATGTGCCGTCATAGGTTCCTTCAACTTCCGGCCACTTGATTCCGATTTCCGGATCATTCCATGCAAGACCTCCTTCATCGCCGGGATGATAGAAGTCTGTTACCTTATAGCAGAATTCAGCTGTATCGCTTAATACAAGGAAACCATGGGCAAAGCCTTCGGAAATATAGAACTGCTTCTTGTTTTCTTCACTCAGTTCAACGCCGAACCATTTTCCATAGGTAGCGCTGTCTTTTCTTAAATCCACAGCCACATCAAAAACTGTTCCTTTGATGACACGGACCAGTTTTCCCTGCGGATACTGTTTTTGGAAATGAAGGCCTCTCAATACGCCTTTAGTCGACATTGACTGGTTGTCCTGTACAAAAACCATATCCAGACCTGCTTCATGCATATCATTCTGGTTATAGGTTTCCATGAAATAGCCGCGGCTGTCGCCGTGAACGGTCGGCTCTATTACAAACAGGCCTTCGATCGGGGCCTTTGTCACTTTGATCTGTCCCATATTAATACTCAATCTCCTTCAGATATCTGCTCAATGCGTCCTGCCAGGAAGGCAGCGGTTCAAAGCCGCTTTCGGCAAGTTTCGATCTGTCCAGTCTGCTGTTGAACGGACGCACCGCTTTGCTTAACCCGTACTCAGCGGTTGTGACAGGGGTTATCTTTGTTGTATAGCCTGCCTGCTTATAAATCTCACAGGTGAAGTCATACCATGAAATATAGCCGCCTTCATTTGTCGCATGATAATAGCCATACTTCTCAGTTTCCGCCATATCGACAAGCAGTCTGGATAAATCCAGTGTATAGGTCGGTGTGCCGAACTGGTCATTGACGACACGCACTTCATCATGATTCTTTCCGACTCTCAGCATTGTCTTGATAAAGTTGGAGCCGTTGACGCCGAATACCCACGCAATGCGCACGATGAAATACTTTTCCAGCAGTTCCGCAACCGCAAGCTCACCTTCCAGCTTCGTCTGTCCGTAGACATTCAGCGGCTTGTAATCCTTGCAGTCAGGCTTCCACGGTTCATTTCCCTGGCCATCGAATACATAGTCGGTGGAAATGTAAATCATCTTGCAGTCAAGTTCCTTCGTAGCTTCGGCGATATTCCTTGTGCCGCCGGCATTGACCGCGCGCACTTTTTCAACCTTGTCATCATCTTCCGCAAGGTCCACTGCCGTCCATGCGGCACAGTGAACAATCACATCCGGTTTGATTTCCAGAAGTGTTTTTCTCACTGCTTCACGGTCGGTGATATCCAGCGGTACATAAGGCATCTTTGTCACAGCCGTGCCGTCCTGCACGCCGCTGTATGTTTCAGCCACATCGCTTCCGATGCCTTCATATCCTCTTTTATATAATTCATTCATTACATCATGGCCCAGCTGTCCGCCGGTACCCGTCACAAAAACTTTCATATGTCTATTAACCTCAGGCTGTCCTAATCATACCAAATCACATGACATTCCGCACGGGATTCAGATGTTTTCGAAGATGAAAGCGGTTCACCCGAAAAAAATCAGAAAAATAGATTAAGATATGCCCATCCTTCACATTCCCATCACCCCAACATGTTATCCTTTTTGGTGGTATTATGTTAGAATACTAAAGAGTTCATACAAATGAACCCGGAGGCAACTATTTCAATGAGAAACATCCTGTTCAGCCCGCCTGACATTACTGAAGCAGAAATCAGCGAAGTCGCAGAAACGATGCGTTCCGGCTGGATCACAACCGGTCCCCGCACGAAACTTCTCGAAAAGCGCCTCGCTGAATATTTTCATACTGCCCGCGCGGTCTGTCTGAATTCCGGCACTGCTGCTGAAGAGCTGACCTTCCGTCTGCTCGGCATCGGCGAAGGTGATGAAGTCATTGTTCCTGCATATACATACACCGCATCCGCGTCAGCCGCGATTCACTGCGGCGCGACAATCCGTTTTATCGACTGTCAGGAAAACAGCCTTGAAATGGATTATGACGCCATGGAAGCTGCGATCAATGAAAAGACCAAAGCAATCGTTCCTGTGGATCTCGGCGGAATCGTCTGTGATTATGACCGGATCTACAAAGCTGTCGAAAATAAAAAAGACCTGTTCCGGGCATCCGACAATGCGATTCAGAAAGCACTGAACCGTGTGATTGTCGTCAGCGACTGCGCCCATGCATTAGGTGCAGAATGGCATGGCTTAAGAACCGGTGAAATCGGAGACTTCTCCTCATTCTCCTTCCATGCGGTCAAAAACTTCACGACTGCGGAAGGCGGATGTGTCACATGGAAGTCCATCGACGGCATTTCCGATGACGATCTGTATTATCAGTATCAGCTGATGAGCCTGCATGGCCAGTCCAAGGACGCAATGTCCAAGACCATGGGCAGCTGGGAATATGACATTGTCGAACCCTGGTATAAGTTCAACATGACAGACATTACAGCTGCGATCGGTCTGGTACAGCTGGACCGCTATCCCGGCATGCTTGAAAGAAGAAAAGAAATCATCGCGAAGTATGATGCGGCAATGGATGAAATGGGCGTTCAGCATCTGACCCATTACGGTGAAGACTTCGCTTCCAGCGGACACCTTTACATCATCAACATTCCCGGCATCGACGCGGCGATCCGCAACCGGATCATCGTCCGCATGGCGGAAAAAGGCGTTGCGTGCAATGTACACTACAAGCCGCTGCCGATGATGACGGCATACAAGAAGATGGGCTGGTCGATTACCGGCTTCCCCAACGCTTACAGACACTATCTGAATGAAATCACCCTGCCGCTCCATACATTGTTAACCGATGAGGACGTTCAGTATGTGATTGACACGCTCAAGGAAGTTCTTGAGACAAGTGAAAAACTCTGAGGATCACTCCATGCTTAGAAAATGGGAAAATATTCCGGAATGGATCCGGCAGCCCGAGGTCAGGGAATACTATGACCTTCTGTCAAAGAAAAAAGGCAGTCTCTTCCTGAAAAGAATATTCGACATTCTTCTGGCAGTGATCCTTTTTATTATCCTTCTGATTCCGATGATCCTGATTGCGGTCTATATCAAGGTTGACTCCAAAGGTCCTGTCTTCTACAGACAAAGACGCGTGACCGCCTATGGAAAAGAATTCCGGATTCATAAATTCAGAACCATGGTCACGGATGCCGAAAAAATCGGAACCGCAGTAACCGTAGGAGAAGATCCGAGAATCACAAAAGCCGGACATCTTTTAAGAAAGACAAGACTGGATGAACTTCCTCAGGTCATCGATGTACTGCAGGGCACCATGTCCTTTGTAGGAACACGTCCGGAAGCAGTCGAATATGTAAAGCAGTATACGCCGAAAATGCGGGCAACACTGTTATTGCCGGCAGGCATCACTTCCGAATGTTCCATTCTTTATAAAGACGAAGCGGAGCTTCTGGAAAATGCGGAAGATCCCAACAAAACCTATGTGGAGGAAATCCTTCCTGAGAAGATGAAATACAATCTGGATTCCATCCGGAATTTCTCTTTATGGAATGATATCAAGACCATGTTTGCGACAGTAGGAGCTGTCCTGAAATGACTCATACAAAAACCGCTTATATCTTTGATGTCTATGATGATTATGCAGTCAGACTGAAATATGTGCGCGATGTCCTGGAAGAACAGGGCTATCAGACCACAATCTATCTGGCTGATTTTGATCATTTCCATAAAGAAAAATACAGAACAAAAAGAGAAGACGCGAAGTATATCGAAGTCATGCCTTATAAAAAGAATTTCTCCTATGCCCGCATCCGCTCGCATATGAAATTCGCCGAAGCCTGTCTGAAAATCCAGAAGGAACATCCGGCAGATCTCTGCTATGTTATGGTTCCGCCCAATTCCATGGCACGCCAGTTCGGCATGTACAGGAAAAAGAATCCTTCTTTCAAACTGATCTTTGACCTTTGCGATATGTGGCCGGAATCCTTCCCGACAAAAGGACTGAAAACCATTCTTTCCGTTCCTTTCGGCATCTGGGCATGGTTCCGCAATTCATCGATGAAATACGGCGATCTGATTATGAGCGAGTGCGATCTGTTCGCAGATATCCTGAAAGATAATCTTCCTTCCGAAAGAACAGAAACATTCTGGCTCTGCCGTCCTCAGAAAGTAAAGGAAATCCTTCCGGTTTCATCCGAAGTTATTACATTTGCTTATCTGGGATCGATCAATAATGTCGTGGATGTGGATTCGATTGTGTCTGTTCTGAGTGAAGTAAAGAAACGTTCTGCCATGAACTTCCATATCATCGGGGATGGCGAACAGAGAGAGCGGATGTTAAAGCTTCTGGATGAAAACAATATTCCGTATGAATACCATGGCCTTGTCTTTGATGAAGAAGAAAAGAAAAAGATCTTTGCACAGTGCCATTACGGCTTCAATATGATGCGGGATACCACCTGCATCGGTCTGACCATGAAGTCGCTCGACTATCTTGCCTATGATCTGCCTCTCATCAACAATGTGCCGGCAGACACATGGAATCTTGTGGAGAAAAAGAAGATCGGCTTCAATGTCAAAGATTTCGCACAGGCTGCGGAAGAGATTCTCCATACTGATGAAACATCCTATAAATCCATGCGGAAAAATGTCATCGATGTATTCTCATCCTTCTTCGATGATTCCGTATTCAAAACAAAAATGCACAGTGCTTTAAACAGAATGCGCTGAGAAAAACAAACAGATCCGTACACCACATCAGGCATACGGATCTGTTTTTCATTTCATAATTTTTCTTGTTTCAAGATAGAACCGCTTGTCATCCGATTCTCCGATGGAGAATGTCTTGCGCACATAGACGCCGTTCTTTTCAATCGTTTCAAAGAATGCGGTATTTTCCAGCGGCGGCAGTTCAAATCCGATGACACTGGGCTGACTGCACAGCTGCGTCAGATTTTCCAGATCATGGATATAGTCGAAATCGCATCCGTACCGGTTTTCATAGCGGTCAAGGAACTTCTGTACCGTTCCGGTCATATAGCCGGTATCGGAAATATCAATCCGCATTTCACCGGATGTTCCTTCGGAATACCACCTCAGTACTTCTCCGTCTTCACTGCCTCTTTCTTCTTTCAGTTCATTGAGAATCTGTTTTGGATCGGCGTTGTATACAACCCTGTGAATCGGTTCAAACACCTGGATCGGATCATGAAGATTTTCCAGTTCCACCGACATATAGCGTTCGGGTCTTTCAGGATCACCGATTTCAGGATGATCCTTTTTCATTTCTTCATATACTTCCTTTGCGGCCGCAATGGAATGATTGCCATCCCCTGCCGCAAACAGGAATGTTTTGCCTTCTTTGTCTCTGTAATACTGTTCCAGACGCTCATCAAATGCTTCCGCATCTTTTCCTGCCACAAGCCAGCCTTTGATATGGCCGCCATTGCACATCAGTTCCAGATCATAAAGAAGCGGAAGAGATGATGGATCAATCGATTCAATCAGCTGTCTTCTTTCATCATCGCAGAGCAGAATCACATGCGACAGTTCCATCACTGCGCCGGTTCTGACCGCAATCCGGGAAGGAAGACGTTCAATGACAGTCTTTTCAGTTGCACGTACAGGAAGATCGGTATGATCACGATAGTCATACGCTTCCAGATCCATACAGCCAAGAACGCCTTTTCTTACCTTTCCGGAAGAAAGGGTTCTTTCAATATAAATATAGGAAGAAGGATATTCATCAAACAGACCGGCTTCCAGATATTCCTTCATCTGCTTATGAATCACTTCAATCTGATCGGTATTGCCTTCAGAAAGATATACTTCCGGCAGAACACAGTTCAGCGCGGAAGGTCGTGAAGAAACCTGTTCCTTTACCTTCTGCCAGTATTCAGGCTGCGAAGTATACTGATCGACCGCAATCACGGGCCAGGAAGAAAGATATTCATGTTTGGGAATCAGAAAATTGCCGGTCCGGAATATTTTGCGCATAAGCGGCCTCCTTCTTTTTTACCGCGAACAGTATACATTAAAAATCAGGAAATACATGCAGGAATTTCATGAAAGTGAACAAAGCCGGCATTCAGCTGTAAATATTAAGGTTATCCATCCTATTCCCACTTATCAGTAGATCTGTGTTACTATATTCCTTGTATTTGTCTACAAACGCTGCGCAATGACGCATTTTTATTGCGCATTGCCGTTCACGAAAACTATAGGAGTTGACTTTTATGAACATATTGCAGGCGGATCTGCTGACCGCAATCCTCAATAACCCCAAAGCCAGTCAGAGAAAACTGGCCGAAATAACCGGTCTTTCTCTTGGGGCAGTAAACAAAACACTCAAAGAACTGACAGACGCTTCGCTTCTGGATTATGCCGGAAGACTGACAGAAAAAGCAGAAGAACTGATCCTGAACAGCAAACCGAAAAACGCAGTAATTCTTGCGGCAGGCTTCGGCATGCGCATGGTTCCGATCAATCTTTCCGCGCCAAAGGCATTTCTGGAAGTCAATGGCGAACCATTGATCGAACGGATCATCCATCAGCTTCATGAAGCCGGAATCAAAGATATTGCTGTTGTGGCTGGATTCATGAAGGAATCCTTCGAATATCTCATGGATGACTTCGGCGTTGATCTGATCATCAATTCCGAATATGCATCAAGAAACAATCTTCATTCCCTGGCTTTAGCCGCTGACCGGATTGATCACACTTATATCATTCCCTGCGATGTATGGGCCAAAGAGAATCCGTTCCATGAAACAGAACTGTATTCCTGGTATATGGTTTCCGATTCCGATGATGAAGAAAGCGCGGTGCGTGTAAACCGGAAAAATGAACTGCTCAGGATCAAAGAAAATCAGAAGGGAAACCGGATGATCGGAATCAGCTATCTTGCGGGGAAAGAAGCGGAAACAGTCCGTGAAAAGCTGAAAAAGCTGGATCGTGAAAACAAATATGATTCATCCTTCTGGGAAACGGCATTGTATGAAAAGGACAGAATGATCGTCAATGCGAAGACAGTTCCTTCCGATTCCTATGTTGAAATCAATACCTATGAACAGCTGAGAGATCTCGATTCCCATTCTTCCCAGCTTCAATCCGACGCAATCCGGACAATCTGCGACGCACTGCATGCGCGTGAATATGAAGTCAAGGATATCCAGGTTCTGAAAAAAGGAATGACCAACCGTTCTTTCCTCTTCAGCGTCAGAGACAGAAAATACATCATGCGGATTCCCGGTGAAGGAACTGACCGTTTAATCAACCGTGTCAATGAAGCAGCTGTCTATCAGGCAATCAGCGGAAAAGGATTATGCGATGATCCGGTATACATCAATCCTGCCAACGGTTATAAGATCACCGCGTTCCTCGATGATGTTAGAGTCTGCGATCCTCTGGATGAAAACGATCTTCGTAAATGCATGAAGATTTTAAAGCAATTTCATGAGATGAAGCTTCAGGTTCCTCATGAATTTGATATCTTCCGGCAGATTGATTTCTATGAATCATTATGGAACGGTGCTTCTTCCATGTACCGGGACTACCGGAAAACAAAAGAAAAAGTATTCTCACTGCGTTCTTACATAGACTCTGCCGAAAAGGAATACTGTCTGACCCATATCGATGCGGTCCCTGACAACTTCCTGTTCTACTGCGATCAAAACGGAGAAGAACAACTGCAGCTGACCGACTGGGAATATGCGGGCATGCAGGATCCCCATGTCGATATCGCAATGTTTATCATCTACAGCCTTTATAACAAAACACAGGCTGACAGGCTGATTGACATCTATTTCGAAGGAAACTGCGGCCGTAAGACAAGAGCGAAGATTTACTGCTATATCGCAATGTGCGGACTCCTCTGGTCCAACTGGTGTGAATTCAAAAGCATTCTGGGAGTGGAATTCGGAGAATACAGTCTGCGCCAGTACCGTTTTGCGAAAGACTATTCCCGCTATGCGGAAGAACTGATGAAGGAGGAAGACGCATGAATGGACCGAATCGCGTAAAGCGCGCTGTCATCGTTGCGGCAGGTACCGGCAACCGTATGCATCCGGTATCCCTGGATATTCCCAAACCGATGATCCGGGTCAACGGAAAACGGATGATTGAATCCGTCATCGACGCGCTTCATAAAAACGGAATCAATGAAATCTATGTTGTCACCGGATATCTTAAGGAACAGTTCCGGATTCTCGAAGATACCTATCCGGATCTCACGATTATCGAAAATCCTTATTATGATTCCTGCAATAACATCTCATCGCTTTATATGGCAAGAGATCATCTCTCTGACTGCATGATTCTGGATGGCGATCAGATTATTTACAATCCTGCCATTCTGAATCCTTCCTTCACCCTTTCCGGATACAACGGAATCTGGACCGATGAGGAAACGAATGAATGGCTGATGCAGGAGAAAAACGGAATCGTGACATCCTGCTCGAGAACCGGCGGCAGAGGAGGATGGCAGCTCTATTCCGTTTCCAGATGGTCTGAAGAAGACGGAAAAAAGCTGAAACGCCATCTTGAAATTGAATTTGAAGAAAAGAAAAACAGGCAGATCTATTGGGATGATGTTCCGATGTTCTGCTATCCCGAAGAATATACACTCGGTATCTATCCGATGAAAGCCGATGACATCATAGAAATCGACAATTATGAGGAACTGGTTTCTCTGGATCATCGCTATGAAGGCTATGTGCCTAAGGGAGGAAACAATGAATAAGGGCAGAATTGACTGGCTGATCACATTATTGCCGTTTATCCTGATCATGAGCCTTTCCGGTGTTCTGTTTATCTGGCCGGAATCTTCCAACACCGTCATTTCCCAGGTCCGCTTCTTCTTCGGCGATACGCTGGGCATCTATTACATCATTCTCGGCATCGGCATTCTTGCCGTTTCCATCTGGCTCTGTATTTCAAAATACGGAAACATCGTACTGGGTTCTCCGGATGAAAAACCGCAGTATTCCTTCTTCACCTGGGGATCGATGATGTTTACCTGCGGACTTGCGGCGGATATTGTCTTCTATTCCTTCTTTGAATGGATCTTCTATGCGGCCAATCCCCATGTGGCGGAAATGGGTTCAATTGAAGAATGGGCAGGCGTCTTCCCGCTGTTCCACTGGAGCTTTATTCCCTGGGCATTCTATCTAGTGCTCGCTGTCGCCTTCGGATTCATGTTACATGTGCGCAAGCGTACAAAGCAGAGATATTCAGAAGCCTGCAGGCCGGTGATCGGAAAACATGCCGATGGCTTATGGGGAAGAATCATTGACCTCTTTGCCTTATTCGCGCTGCTTGCAGGAACCGCCACAACATTCAGCGTCGCTACCCCTCTGATGGCAAGCATCATCGTGAAACTGTTCGGCATTGAAATCAGCAGAACAGCAGTCACGATCATCATCCTTCTGATCACATGTGCGGTATATACCTATGCCGTTCTGCATGGCTTCAAGGGAATCGGATTTCTTGCAAAACTGTGCATCTATCTCTTCTTCGGCCTTCTCGCGCTGGTGCTTCTGGTTGGCGGACAGGGAAGATTCGCAATTGAATACGGATTCCAGTCGCTCGGCAAAATGATCCAGCATTTCATTGAACTGGCAACCTATACCGATCCGGCAAGGACAAACAACTTCCCGCAGGACTGGACAATCTACTACTGGGCTTACTGGATGGTCTGGTGCATCGCGGCACCCTTCTTCATCGGAAATATTTCCAAAGGAAGAACCATCCGGCAGACGATTCTCGGCGGCTACGTATTCGGCGTCGGTTCCACAATCATCAGCTTCATTGTCCTGGGAAATTATTCCTTCGGACTGCAGACGGCAGGAACCTATGACTTCCTGGCACAGTATGCCGCAAGCGGCGATATGTATGAGATCATCCTCAGCATTATCAACACCATGCCGTTTACTTCCTTCTTCCTTGTGCTGATTCTGGTACTGATGATCGCCTTCTATGCCACATCGTTTGACTCCATTGCCTATACTGCCGCATGCTACAGCTACAAGCATCTGGATGAAAATGAAAAGCCGCATACACTGATTACGCTTCTCTGGTGTCTGCTGCTGATTGTGCTTCCGATCGCTCTGGTCTTTTCGGAAAGCTCCATGAATAACATTCAGTCCGTCAGTATCATTTCCGCCTTCCCGATCGGCCTGATCATGATCATCATGATCGTCAGCTTCATCAAGGACGCGGATGCATATTTAAAAGAAAAAGCGGAATCCATTCAGAAATAACAAAATGAAAACGCCGTATGCGTACAGTTGATTAAACTGCCGCATTCCGGCGTTTTTTCTACTTGTCTGAATCGTCGTCAAACACAGCCTGATGGATTTTCTTTCTCACACGGTGCCTGCGTCCGTCCCATGCCTTGTATGAGATTCCGTTCCGCTTTGCGCCGTCTTCGTAGCTTTCCGAATTCAGCCATGCCTGCAGTGCGTCCAGTTCTTTCGGGGACAATGTTTCCAGTACTTTTCTCAGCCTTTCTTCCGCATCGTGATAGTACATTGCGTAAACCGGATCATTCATCCGGTCAGTCTGCTCGACGACGGAGTAACCGTTATCTTCCCCGATTTTTCCGTCCAGACTCATGATATCTCCGAAACGCGTGTAAGGCCGGGCTAAGCGGCGGCATACATTTGATGCCTTCCGTCTGGCAAGAACGCACAGGAAAGTTATGAACGCTGTATCCTGATCATCACGGTATCGCTCAATCGCGTCATACAGTGTCATGGATACTTCCTGTAAAACGTCGTCCCAATAAGATTCCATCGGGATGGAATACGCAGAGACCGCATTTTTGACAATGCTCTTGAACATTCCTGTGAAATGCTCGTAAA
Source organism: uncultured Erysipelotrichaceae bacterium (assembly GCA_947167125.1). GTDB lineage: Bacteria > Bacillota_I > Bacilli_A > Erysipelotrichales > Erysipelotrichaceae > Bulleidia. The sequence goes on along the minus strand of CAMVGT010000003.1, from coordinate 31,187 downwards.
GGGCTGCCTTTGCGTATTGATCATTCAGATGGGCCATGTAAAGAAGTTCGTATATGTTTTCAGATTCCATATCGCCTCCCGTTACTGTACGGGATGACGTTTATCATAAATGGAATACATCAGTATTCCGGCACTGACACTGGCATTCAGCGAAGAGATTTTACCGATCATCGGCAGAGATACAACAAAGTCGCATTTCTCACTCAGAAGGCGGGAGATGCCCTTTCCTTCGTTTCCGATAATCAGCACGGTATTGAAATCATAACCGACGGTCCGGTAATCCTGTCCGTCCATATCCGCTCCGACTGCCCAATAGCCTTTCTTCTTCAGATCTTCCAGGGTTCTGGAAAGGTTGGTTACGGCAGCGCATTTTACGGTATCAATCGCGCCGGCGCTGACTTTGGCAACCGTCGGCGTTAAGCCCACTGCATGGGTTTTCTTGAAAATGACACCGGTCGCGCCGATTGCGTCCGCAGTTCTTAATACAGCGCCGAGATTGTGAGGATCTTCCAGTTCATCCAGCATGATGATGAGTCCGTACTGCCCCTGCGGGACTGAATTGACAAGGTCATCTACGGAGTACAGCCTGTAATCCTCAATCAATGCGGCAACACCCTGATGCCGGTCGGTACCGGTCATGCGGGTCAGGGTCTTCCTGTCACTTTTCTTTACGGTCACATGGTTTTTCTGGCACATAGCCGCAAGATCGCGGTCATCGACGGCCAGATAAACCGTCTTGATTTCAGCACCGTCAGCCAGCATCTGCCTGACAACGTTTTTCCCGTAGACATATTGTGCCATAACTAAACCTCCAGCAACCGCCCGGTTTCTTCCCAGATTTCTGCTATTCTTTCATCTTTTCCACAAAGGCGCAAAGCCCCGAGAATCGCTTCAAATCCGGTCGACATCCGGTAAGTCTGTACATCTGTATGATTCGGAACAGCTCCGGCATTGCCGTTTCTGCCCCGGCGGTAGTACTCTTCTTCCTCTTCGGTAAAGAAGCCTTCTTCATGAAGAACTTCATAAATGTGCGCCTGTGCCTTCGCGGACACATAGGAAATGCTCATTTTCTGCAGTCTGCTGCCCTTTCCCTGGCCGCTGCGGATCAGAAATTCACGCACATAAAGCGACCAGACAGCATCTCCTAAAAACGCGAGTGTTCTTCCTGAACATTCATTTGGGCTCATTAAAGCAGTCCCTTCTCACTCAGCTGTGCGCGGTAGATATCTGCTGTCGCAAAATCCTTTGCCTTCTTGGCTTCATTCCACTTGGCAAAGAGTTCTTTGTCCTCTTCTGTAATGACCGGTTTTTCAACAGTAATGCCGAGGATTTCCAGCATTTTTTCCACAGCATTTCTGTAGGAACCTGCAGCTTCAAAGTTGATTTCTCTCTGTCTCAATGCCTGATTCAGCTTTTTGACTGTATCAAAGACCACCGCATAGGCATTCGGTGTGTTCATATCATCATCCATTGCGTCAAGGAATGCACGGTAGGCAGCTTCATCATAAGCTTCGCCCATATCGCATCCGGCAAGAGCCGCTTTGATATCCGCCTGCTTCAAAGGTGTCAGAACTTTATCGAGCTCCTTGCGTGCTGTTTCAATTGTCTCATCGGAGAAATTGAGTTCCTTGCGGTAATGAACACTGGACACCAGCCATCTGGTCAGATTGGTGCCGAGTTCAGCCACGACATCCTTTGCCCACATGGTATTGCCGAGGGACTTGGACATCTTTTCGCCATTGATGTTGACCATCGCGTTATGAACCCAGAAGTTGGCAAGATGGTTGCAGTGCAGCGCTTCCTGCTGAGCCGCTTCGTTTTCATGGTGCGGGAATTTGAGATCCATTCCGCCGCCGTGAATATCGATCATTTCACCGAGGTTGTCATTGATCATGACAACGCATTCTGTATGCCAGCCCGGTCTTCCTTCGCCCCACGGGGAATTCCACTTGATTCCGTTTTCTGTTTTCTTCCAGAGCGCGAAGTCATACGGATTCCTCTTCTGGTCGTTGGTTTCGATTCTTGCGCCGGCTTCCAGCTGATCGAGCTTCTGGTGGGAAATCTCACCATAGGTCGGAACGCTTTCCACGCTGAAGTAAACATCTCCATCCGCTTCATAGGCATGGGCGCTCTTCACCAGTTCATCAATGAACGCAATGATTTCATCCATTGTTTCGGTAACGCGCGGCGTGATGTCCGGCAGCTCTGTATTCAGCTGTTTTCTGACATCCTGATACGCTTCGATATAGCGTTCCGCAATCACGCCTTCGGTTGTGCCTTCTTCAGCGGCTTTGTTGATAATCTTGTCATCAACGTCCGTGAAGTTGGAAACATAAGTGACGGTGTAGCCTTCTGCTTCAAACAGTCTCTTGAGGACATCAAAGACAACCATCGGTCTCGCGTTGCCGATATGCGCATAGTTGTATACGGTCGGGCCGCATACATACATGTCCACATGTCCTTCATGAATCGGTTTGAAGTCTTCCACTTTCAGTGTTCTGGAATTGTAAAGTCTGATCATATCCCTCTCCTCCAAATGAAAAGCGCTTCGACGAAAAGACGCCTCGGCGCGGTTCCACTTTTCTTTGTACTCAAAGCTTTAACGCAGCTGTACGTTTTCCTCTACATATCGAAGAAACCCTCAAAGGCGCATTCACAGATCTCTTTCTTCAGAACAGTTTCACCGGTTCTGTCCCTCTCTTTTTGAAGTCTTCTGATCTGCTACTATTCCTTCTCAGCGGTTTCATTCAGTATATAACAAATCATGTAAATCGGAAACACATCTGTTTCCGTCTGAAAGAAACAGATATTCATGCAAAACAGCTGTATTGACCGACGGTCAGTAACTGCTATAATAGAAAAAAAGGAGGCATTCAAATGTCCGAAGAAAAGAAGGAATTACTGGATCAGGTACAGGAAAAAGCAACAGAAGCAATCGGCAAAGCAAAGGAAATCGGTGCCAACGTCGCCGGTTCATTCAAGGAATCATCCGTTGGAAAAGAAATCCTTGGTGAAGACGGAAAACTCGGCAAGGATGATCTGACACGCATGGGCGAAGATTTCGCCGGCACAAAAGTCGGAAAAGCTCTCCTCGGCGAAGACGGCAAATTCGATATGGATGATGTAAACCGCATCAAGGACAATGCTGTTGAAGCTGCCAAGTCCGCGGTTGACGCAGCCAAGGGTGCTGTCGAAAAAGTCAAGGGCATGATTTCCAAAGACGAATAATTCTGAATCCTGAAAGTCCATGGACAACATGGGCTTTTTCTTTTCTTCACTGAAGATTATTTCTGATCCGTATGCAATAATATATTGCCGTGTCCGGTTCAAATCATCCGGACACGCATATGACTGCGGTATAATAGGAACATGATTGATTATATTTCCGAACACATCTATGTATTTCCGTTCCTGATCAGCTTTGCGGTCTTTGTGATCTCGATGATCAAAGATCCCCGGAAATTCCGGAACGCACTGTTATTGATGTTAACGTTGATTACTCTGGCAGCCGCACTGCTCTTCGGGACTGCAGGAACACCCTATCAGTTCATGATCGGTTTTCCGTTATTGTTACTGACGGTATTCCTGGTGCTGATTGTGCCGTGCCTTTTGATCTATGACACATTCATCATGATTAAAAGAGAAGGGTTCGGAACTTCATCGCTTCTTTCCGGATTATTCGCCATCCTCATTTTCACCGGTGAAGGCGCACTGGTCTGGTATGTGCTGAATTTTTCCAGCAGCACCAACATCTGGCTGAACCTGGCAATGCTGGAAACAGCGCATGCCGTGATCTATATCTCAGTTGTATTCCTTGCCTTCATGTTCTATTCCGTTGCCATTCAATGGCTGCCCCGCAAAGTCGATCTTGATTATATCGTTGTGCTTGGATGCGGACTCATCAACGGCGATGGGGTGGGAAGACTGCTCGGCAACCGTCTGGATAAAGCAGCGGTAGTCTATGACCGTTCCATGTCCGCCTGCAAGATCATCTGTTCCGGCGGTCAGGGAAAAGACGAAACCGTCTCTGAAGCGGAAGCGATGTCGAAGTATCTGATTGAAAAAGGAATTTCAAAAAAGGATATCATCCTGGAGGATCAGTCAGTCAATACCGAAGAGAATCTGCGTAACAGCCAGGAAATCATTCAGAAAAGAAAAGGCAGACAGCGTACAGCGATTGTCTCATCCGGCTACCACATCCTGAGGGCAAGCATCTATGCGTCAAGGCTGAATTTCCCTGCCTATGGAGTCGGCGCGAAAACAGCCCTCTATTACTGGCCTTCCGCAATGATCCGCGAATATGCGGCTCTGGTAAGATATCACTGGAGACCGTATTTCCTGGTCATGATCATGATCGGGGTTATTCTGGCAGTATTGCTGCATTATTGATTGAAAAAGAGAAAGTATATGGATTTAAAAAACAAAACAGTTATTGTGACCGGTGCGGCGATGGGCATCGGCAAAGCATGCGCAGTCCTGTTTCAGGAATATGGCGCACATGTGATCATCGCGGATATGAATGCAGAAGAAGGAAAGAAAGCGGCAGAAGAAACAGGCTGCGATTTCTTTGTCACAAATATCGCAGAAAAAGAAGATGTTCTTGCACTGAAGGAATATGTTCTGAATCAATACGGATCTTTGGATGTACTCGTGAACAATGCCGCAAAGCAGACCGAAAAATCATTTTCCGATTTCACGGTGGAAGACTTTGCGTCCGACATCAATGTCAATCTGACCGGAACATTCGCATGTATCAGGATTCTCAGCGACCTGATGTCAAAAGGCTCCACCATTCTGAATATGTTATCCGTTCATTATGAACAGCCAAGATTAAACAAATTCGCCTATGACGCATCCAAGGCAGGCATCGCGATTCTGACCAAAGAATCCGCTCTGGCTTTGGCAGACAGAGGCATCACCGTCAACGGTATCTCCTATGGCGCAGTAAAAACACCGATGAACCGCATCTTTGAAGAACAGCCGGAAGTCATGGAATCCGCCAAGGCAAAAGTTCCGCTGAAATGGATCGGAAAACCGGAAGAAATTGCGCAGTTTGCATATACCATCATCACGCAGTTCTCAGAATATTCCACCGGTTCCATCTTTACGATTGACGGCGGAAGAAGACTGAAATAAGAAATATAAAACGCCGGGCGTCATTCCCTTTTCAGGAGTGATTCCCGGCGTATTTTATTTCTGATGTTCTGTATTATCTTACGGCACGGTAAAGGAATGTCACGACATGTTCTCTTAAACAGTCAAGCTTCGGACCGAATCCGCCGGCATGTTCGCCGGTGGAATATCCTTTGGCAATGCCCTTCTCATTTGCCCATAAAACGGCTCTGTAATAATAATCGGAAGATCCTACATCATTGAACGGATTCCTTGAAACAGTGGGGTTCGGTTTTCCTGCATATCTCCACAGGAATGTCACAACGTGTTCTCTTAAACAGGTTTCCTGCGGTTTGAACGATCCGTCCGCATATCCTTTTGTGATACCCTGTTCCGCTGCCCACAGAACTGCTTTGTAATAATATTTCGAAGAATCCTGCACATCTGTAAACGGACTGCTGATATTTTCCGGTTCAGGTTTTCCTGCAGTTCTCCACAGGAATGTCACAACCGCTTCTCTTGTGCAGTTGTTTTTCGGACCGAAATATACATTGTCATAGCCCTTTGTGATATTGCGGTCAGCTGCCCAGTAGACCGGTATGTAGTAATAAAGATTCGTATCATTGACATCGTAATATCTTGTATTGACTGTACAGATTGCTTCAACAGATGGATCCGCAGCCGATATTGCCCGGATTACTGTTTTTCCATAGCGGTGAGCAGTGACTTTTCCGTTTTGATCAACCGTCGCAATGCTTTCATTGTCCGATCTCCAGATCACGGACTGATCCGCTGCGGAAGGAGAAACCGTCGCTTTCAGCTGAACCGATGATTCTGTCGCAATCACCGTATCCGTAATATTCAGACGGATGGAGGAAGTTTTTTCTTCTGTGAGCTTAGGAATCACGACATCCTTTGTCTGCACGGTAAACAGGAGATTGCTGAAGGAAGCAGTATATCTTCCGATACCTGTTTCTGTCACAGTCGGCTGCTTGATCACAGAGTAAGCCGTTGTAACTGTATTGGTAATGTTTTCCCCGCCTGATAAGCATGTGATCTTCGCACTTACTGTTTTATTGTCAGCCGACCAGGTATATACCGGTTTACCCCAGTCATGATCTGTTTTTTCAAGTGTGACGGTTCTGTAATCCGTAAAGGTCTCTCCATCCACTGTGACTGCCGCAGTATACTTCCTGAATCCTTCGCTCTGGCATGTCGGCTTTCTTTCTTCCTTTGTGATCGCTGCGTCAGCTTCCAGAGTATGGCTGCTGTCGCCTGAGCAGACAAGGAATGCTTTGGCCCATGTATAATCCGATGCCCATTCCCAATGATCGGGTTCATAAGAATGTTGATGGGGAACCACTGTGATATGCATTGTCGTCGAGCCGGTTATTCCAAGAAATTCTGCCGAGATGACAATATCGCATTCCCCTTCACCGACGCCTATGATCTGACCGTCTTCAACACGCGCAACCGATTCATCTGTTGATGTATATTCTCTTCCTGTATAAATCCAGTGAAGCGTCTGTCCGTCTGCTGTCAGCCAGGCTGTTGTGTAGGGAATTTCAAGTGAAGAACCTGCTGAGATTGTTTCTTCAGCACCGTACCAATAGTAATTATTGTCGATATACTGAACCACAACACTGCAGTAATCCTTCAGAACCGTAACCTGAAGAGACTGTTCTTCTTCCGGATACGAAACCGGATTTGTATCAAGAAGGCTTCCCGAGAATTCCTGAACCCAGTATTTTCTGCCTTCGACTTCCACACATGCAATTCCGACCGCTGTGAAATTGCCGAGCATATTGCGGCGGTGACCCTGACCGCTGTAGTCTTTATTCTCCTCAAGCCAGGCGGTGAATACTGTTTCCGCATCTTCCTGTCCGTACGCAATATTTTCTCCCTTGCCCTGATAGCCTGCTTCATATGCAGTAAAGCAGTCGGTTCCGTCCGGTCTTGTATGGGAGAATCGCATTGCGATTTCCTTTGCCCGGATCATTGCGGTTCTTTCAAGGCCATAGTCATATTTCAGCGGCTGCAGATTTTCATACTTCACTTTTTCGGTATTTGATGAATTCCATGCCCAGGCATTTCCACCGGTGCGGAATGCATTGATCTTTTCCAAAATTGAACGTGCTTCCTCCTGGTGATAGATTCCTTCAAATGAGAAATTGATATATTCCTTTGTCCCGGGTTCTTCTCCTTCCCCGCCGCTGTCAATCGGCAGCCCTTTGATCAGATTCACGAACTTTGAGATATTGTCAGGACCCGTACCGGAAGCGATGATTTTCCTTTCGCTGTTCATCAGGTAGACAAACGGCAGCGTGTTCCCGTAGATCCCCGCGGCGCTCATCAGACTGAAGGAACGGCTGTGATTGTAATCATAACTGTCCGAAACCGTCAGTAAGGGATGCGCTTCGACAAACTCCTCCACTGTCATCGGCGCCGCGTTATCATCAATTAACATAACCGCAGGCCTCACGGAATACCCTTCCTCCACAAGATCTTCCGCACGGGAAATCATAAACTGCGTATTGCCGCAGGCCATTCTTCCGAATATTAATAAGACGTATTCTTCTTCAAAATCAGCAGGACTGTAATCTTTTCCTGTCCATTCATGGATTGTCACAGAAGCAGTAAATTCATTCTGTGAAAAAGTCGGCGTCTCTTCTGCTCTGACTGCGGAAAACCCGCACAGCAGAATCATGACTGAGACAAACATCGTCAATACTCTTTTGATCATCCTCATGAGGGAACCCTCCGTTTCATTACTATCATTTTCACAGGAAACCGCATCTTATGACAATTCCTTATTTGGCAGAAAAGAGAAGAAAAAAATGCAGCAGTCCGTATGGACTGCCGCATTCATGTCAGCTGATTGTATCTTCAATCTCGGGCTGGTTTTCAGGAAGATAGAAGGCATAAATCGAATCGCCGATTTTCAGCCATGCCTTCAGATCAGGCATCCAGATATAATCCCCGGCCAGCAGAATTTCCTGCTGGATTAAGGCAATCAGTTCCTGATCGCTGTAGGGACCGTATTTGTTTCTGTCAGGTTTCATGTAATACCAGACTTTATCCATTATCTTCACCGCCTGCCGTTTCAAATGTGCCGTTGACTGTAAGACCGTAATTGCTTTCGATTGAATACTCTGTATAGATATCATCCGTGACGGTGAATCCTTCCGGAATCTCAATCGCCGCCAGAATTTCCGCCAGTGTGTAATGACCCGGTGTCAGCTGGATGACCTGCTGGGTTCCGGCAATATTGACTGTGACATTGTACTTCGGCAGATTGAACTTCAGTGTTTCCACTGTCGGTTCGCTCTGCGAATATGTCGCTGAATTCGAATATGCTGTAATCGAAACGGTATGTTCGGAACCGTCTGTCCATTCATAACCGGTCAGATCCATCACATAAACCGGACGGTCTGTCTTGTCTTCGAGTTTGGAATCAATATTGATAATATAATAATCCGCATGATCGACTGCGCTCCAGTCGAGATACCAGGAAGCCACATCGCCGGTTCCCTTGACATTGGTTACGGAACTCAGCTGAACCGTCTTGGTGTTGTATGTATATTTCACTGCTGTCGGTTCGCTTGCTGTATAGCTTTCTTCATCATCCGATCTTGCGATTACAGTTACCGTATATTCCGTTCCGTCCGTAAATGCGGAAGAAGGAACACTTGCGGAACTGCTTGCGGTACGGGGAATGCCGATTGCCAGGGACGGCGAGAAGCTTACTTCATAATAATCCGCATTCTTGACTTTATCCCATTTCACCTGAACATTGGCTGTTGTTTCGGTAAATGTGATGTTTTTGACTGCTTCGAGCTGTTCCGGTTCTTCTTCCGGATCATCCTGTTCCGAAGCCACATACTGGCCATATGAGTTATCACCCGCACCCTTTAATGCGCCGGTGCTTGTCACTGCCACCACAGTATCGCCGCATGCATCGATATAACGGATATCTGTCCATGCCTGAATCTTACGGATCAGCTTTTCATCCGCGGATGCCGCCATAACTGTTCCGTCTGATCTGAGTCCGACCGCTGCCGAACTGCCGACTGCCGCTGCTTTGATATCAGTCCATGAAGATGTATCAAACGGCTGTGCGGAAGTCAGGGAATACGATGACACGGTGCCGTTTTCATGAACCAGAAGAATCTGGCTGTCGCCGATCGCCGCCGAGCGGATTCCGCTCTGGCCTTCAATTGCTTCAAGACCGCTGCCGCTGGTCACAACCTTTCCTTCATTTGTGATGCCGACGGTTACCGCATTGCCGGCATAGACCGATTTGATATTTTCCCATGTACCAACACGGCAGGCCGCTTCTGAACCGGTACATTCCACTGTGCCGTCTTTTTTCAGACCGACGCTGTGCGTTCTTCCGGAAGCGACCATTACGATATCGCTCCATGTGACTGCTTCCTGGTTATTGTCGCTTGTTACGACAACTCCATCCGGTTTCAGTCCCATCACATGTCCGTTATAGGCATCAATCTGCACGGTGCCGTCAAAGCTGATCTGCGGTTCAAATGTTCCGTGTCTGACAAGAGAGCCTCCCTTGTCAATGTACAGGGAGAATTTATCGCCGAGTGCCAGACGGTTGGCATCGCTGAGTGTGTTGGAAGAATTTCCGTTCAGCAGATTCATTAACAGGATCACCGCACCGATTAACAGTGCCGCGCCTGCCGCAAAGCCGATGATCATTCTGCTCAGCTTTTTCTTTCTTTCGCTGTCTGCGCTGTCAGAGGAATCATTTTCTGTTTTTTCATCCTCCTCATCCGCAATCTGTGTCACCTGTGTTTCCTGAATCGGCTGCGTATCCATGACAATCGTGCTTCCAAGATCTGCTTCAATTGTCCGGGTTTCCTGCTGTGTTTCAGCAGGACTGCCGATCACCTGTGTCTTGTCATCATCCGCATTCATAAACGGGATGTCCACACTGATGTCGGATTCAAGCGCCGGCAGGATGACATCCTTTGTGTTGTCTGCCATGGAATCCAGGGTGACTTTATACAGGTCGCTGATCTCCTTCAGTTTCAGAATCGGCGGGATCGTGTTGCCGTTTTCCCACTTCATATATTCGGTGACAGGAATACCGAGCTTCTGCGCGATATCGCCCTGCGCGTAACCGTAATGTTTTCGGAGCAGTGTCAGTTTTTCGGGAAGTCTGTTGTTCATAAAACCTCATCTCCTTTCTGCCTCTGCTGTCTTTCTATTTTATATCAAAACAGGCAGAAAACACACTGAATACCGATGATTTCCGCTTCATGAAAGCGCTATTATTTACGATGTTTTCTGAATAAACTGCTTTCCCATGCAGGAAATGAAAAAAGTCTGCTTCCTGATTGCGGAAACAGACTGCTGTTTAACGGAGATAATAATTTCTTAAATCAATCAGTTCCTTTTCATCCATTCCCTGAACATCTTCGAAATAGGAAGGATAATTTGGATATCTTTCTTTGATCCTTGCAAGAGACAGTTCTGCAGAAGAGCGCAGCACACCTTCAAACGCCTGCATCTTCTGTTTCATCTCCGGATCATTCTGAATCACCGGTGCCATTTTCTCAAAGAATCTTCCGATCTGTTCGGCTCTGTATTCATTGGTCAGATCATAATCATCAAGCGCTGTTTCTTCATCAACGCCAAGCATCAGAAGAATCAGAACCGCCGCAATGCCGGTCCTGTCCTTTCCTGCTGAACAATGAAACAGGATCGGTGTCTCATGTGCTTTGATCACACCGAACATCTGCTTATATGCTTCGCAGAACGGCAGACCGCCGTACATCATTTCCAGAAAATCCCCTGCATTGTCCTGTGCGGAAGCTTTTTCAATCGACTTCGGATCAAACTGCACCTGGTTTCCCTGACGGTCCACAAGCGCGTTCAGATGATGATTTTCAGCTCCGATATCGGGATCGGGAACTGTTTCTGATTCATACTCACTTCTGAAATCAAACACATGACGGATACCGAGCGATCTGACATATTCCAGTTCTTCTTCATTCAGATCCGCCAGACATCCGCTGCGGTAAAACTGTCCGGACACTACTTTTCTTCCGTCTGCTGATTCATATCCGCCAAGTTCACGGAAATTCATTGATTTTCTGATCTCTTCCAGTTTCATGGGATTCTCCTTCAATGAGGGTATTGTACAGGAAACAGAAAAAAAGCGGAATGATCTTTGCGATCAGACCGCTTTCGGATTATTTCACTGTATCTGTCCGGTAAATAAACTTGACCGAACTGTTCTCATTGTTCAGTGCACCGCCGAATGATGTATAGGATCTTCCGGCATCGACTGCCTTCTTCAGACGGTCGGAAAGACTGCCGAGATCTTCATTCAGAAGTTTTGTGATTCTGGAAATGCCTTCATCATTCATTCTGTTCAGACCATCCAGCAGCTGCTGTGCGCCATCGTCCAGCTGTACAGTTCCGTCATACAGCTGCTTTGTGCCGTCTTTGAGATCAGATGCGCCTTTGCTTAAAGCTGTGCTTCCTTCATGAAGAAGTCCTGCGGCTTCTTTGATCTTCTGCGCGCCGTCATTCACTCTGACTGCTCCATCCGCAAGCTGCGGCAGGGAAAGTGCCAGTGTGCCGATTCCGTCTTTCAGCTGACCCATTCCTTCATCCAGCTGAGAGGAACCGGATGCCAGTTCTTCAGCACCTGCTTCTGCTGTATGCAGATTTTCGCTCAGAGCAGCTGTACCGTTCTTCAGTGTTTCAGCTCCATCCGCAAGTTTTGAAGCTCCTTCGGACAATGCCGGTGCCTTTTCGCTGAGCTCTTCTGTACCCTGGGCAATCTGGGCGATTCCTTCATCCAGTTTTGAAGCGCCTGCGCATAACTGATCAGCACCATCCTTTGCGCTGACGGTTCCCTGATACAGTCCGGCTGTTCCGTTTTTCAGACTGTCAGCACCGCCGGAAAGCTGTTTTGTGCCTTCCGCAAGCTGTGAAGAACCCTGCGCCAGCTGATCAGCGCCTGAAACAATTGCGCCGATTCCGTTTTCGGAAGAGAGACTGTCTGTTCCTGCTTTCAGCTGGCCGATGCCTTCTGTCAAAGCTGTGATGCCTTCACCTGCGGAAGTTTCCATTCCGCCCACCTGGGCAATGATCTGCTGCAGGGAACTGTCCGCAGAAGAAGCTCCTGCAGAAAGCTGTTCAGCCGCAGCTGTATAGGAAGAAACGGATGACTGCAGTGCACTCAGACCGCCGCTGACCTGATCCGCACCTGCTTTTACTTCACCAAGCGCGCTTACAGCACCTGAAGCATATTGGCTTGCGGCACCGGCCGCTTCACAGGCTGCTTTTGCCTGTTCAAGAAGAGCAGGATCTGTTCCTTCTGCTGCAGAAAGAATCTGATAAACTGCGCATGCCTGTTCATAAGCTGCAGAAGCGTAGGAAGATGTACTGGAAACTGCAGAGCTGACGCCTTCAATTCCCGAAGATACTGCAGACGCACCGCTTGCGGCGGAACTGATTCCGCTGTTCAGTGCGGCATTATTGGAAATCAGAGAAGATAATCCGTTTGAAAGAGCGGAAGTTCCCTGTGCCTGCAGCTGTGCAAGTCCGTTTTTCAAAGCTGTGATGCCATCGCTTAATGCGCTTAATGATGAAGCCTTTTCACTTAATGCATTGACGCCTCCGCTTAACTGACCGATTCCTTCATTCAGTTTTCCGATGCCGTCCTTCAGACTTCCTGCACCCTGTGCAAGCGCCTGTGTATTTTCATTGATTGTCTTTGCGCCGTCCGCAACCTGTTCCGCGCCATGATCCACAGCAGATGCGCCATTCACAAGAGCGCCGATTCCTTCATCGGAAGAAAGCTGTGCAGCACCCTGTGCTAAAGATCCGGATCCCTGTTTAGCCTCTGAAATGCCGTCTTTCAGCTGACCGACGCCGTTCAATGCTGTATCGATTCCGTCCTTCAGCTGCTTTGTGCCGTCTTTCAGACTTCCTGCACCTGCATCGAGCTGATCGGAGCCTGCCGCAAGCTGCTTTGTGCCTTCATACAGTGCACCTGCGCCTGTGCTGACTTTTTCCGTACCGTTCTTTAATTCAGCTGCACCAGCATCCAATTGTGATGCGCCAACAGATGCGGCTTTTGCGCCTTCGCTCAGCTGTCCGGTTCCTTCACGCAGTGTGCCGGTTCCTTCACTGAGCTGTGAAGTGCCATCATCCAGCTGTACAGCCCCGTCACTCAGTTTTTCAGTTCCTTCAAGAAGCGCTGAAGCGCCATCCTTCAGCTGTGAAGTTCCGTCTTTCAATGAAGATGTTCCGTCAATCAGCTGCGCAAATCCATCTGTCAGCTGACTGCCTTTCTGTTTCAGTTCGGAAAGATCAAATCCATCCGTTCCGATATCATTGAGGAAGTCTGCAGTCACAACCGTCATTGTCATCTCCAGTGAGAAGTCTTTGGCGTCTGCTTCGATTTCCACATAATCCGGAAGTTCAATCTTTTCTTTGAGAACTTCATTGTCTTCAAGATCCAGTGTTTCCGAAAGTCCCGGGAATGCCATACCGACCGCAATGCTGTTTTTGCCTTCGGAAATAACTTTTCCGTTTTCCACAGTTACATTGGTGAACACATCCACCGGCAGAAGCGCGCCGGAGATTGCCGCAAAGGGAACGGATGTGCCGTTTTCATCCTTTGCCTTGTTTTCATAATCAAAGCGGATTGTCACATGGCCGCTTTTGCCTGCGATTTCTTCCGCGCTGACTTTCTTACCGTCCAATGTATAGGAAACTTTCACATCAACAGGAAGCTCCTGTTCACTCTTTCCCTGATAATGGATATCGGAACCATCCGCATTCCATGAAATTGTTCCGTCTCCATTTTCTGTATAGGACTGATCGCCGCTGACATTTTCAATTTCCTTCAGATCCGTACGGTCGGAAATCGAGTTTTCCTTATCCGGATTTTTCAGCCAGTCGGATACGATCACATCCTGTGTATTGCCATCCGCATCCGAGATGACATATACCGTTTCCTCTTTTTCTCCGTTTCCCGTTTCATTAACGGGTTCTTCGGCTGCCACAGGAAGAGCCGCGGTTACAGAGACCGAAGTCATCAGCGCCAGAGCGCTGCTCAGTAATTTTCTTGTCGTTTTCATATCTGTCTCCCCTTAAACCCGTGCTGTGCGGGTTGTTTTCATAATCAGTGAATCAAATGCGGTTAACATACTCGGAAGCACGAAGATGACACATACCATCGAAATGATGGCGCCTCTTGCCATCAGGGTGCAGAGTGAAGAAACCATATCAATGTTGGAATACATGCCGACGCCGAATGTCGACGCAAAGAATGCCAGTGCCGATACAAGTACGGACTTTGCGCTCAGCTTCAAAGCATTTGCGGCAGCTTCCTTTTTATCCGTTCCGGCTTCACGTTCCCTTAAATATCTTGTCGCTATCAGAATTCCGTAATCGACTGTCGATCCCAGCTGAATCGTGCTGACAATGATCGAAGCGATAAACGGAAGCTCTGTTCCGGTATATGCCGGAATACCCAGGTTGATAAAAATACCAAGATAAATAACGGCAACCAGGATAAACGGAAGCGACACAGAACGGAATACCAGGGCAATGATCACAAAGATGATGCCGATGGAAACGGTGGAAACCTTTGTGAAGTCATGGTCGGTAATTTCAATCAGATCCTTTGTCGCAGGAGCTTCCCCGATCAACATCGATTCGGGATCATAGCTCTTTGCGATTGTCTGCAGTCTGCTGACCTGTTCATTGACTTCATCCGAAGCCACTTTGTATTCCGATCCGATCAGGATCAGCTGCAGACGGTCGGATTCCAGTACATCCCTGATATCCGCAGGAATCATTTCCTTCGGAACAGAACTGCTCTTGACCGTATTCAGTCCGATTACAAACTTCACGCCGTCTGTTTTCTTTATCTGATCAGCCATCTGATTGATGTCCTTGTCCGATACATCGGAAGAGATCATCAGCACATGCACAGACTGCTGGTGGAATTCATCAGCCAGCTTCTGATTGGCAATGATGGAATCAAATGTATCCGGAAGCGAGCGGTCCAGATTGTAATAGACGTTTGTATGCGTATAGCCGTAGAAGGCAGGAATCAGAACGATTCCGGCAATGATCAGGAAGATTGCGGAATGTCTGCTTATCAATGTTCCGGCTTTGCCGATATCCGGTAAAAACTCTCTGTGTTTTGTCTTCTGAATTGCCTTATCAAGAACCAGAATCATGGAAGGAAGAACCGTGACGCAGCAGATCACACCGATCAGAACGCCTTTCGCCATGACAACGCCAAGGTCCATGCCAAGCGTGAAGCTCATAAAGCACAGCGCGATAAATCCGGCGATTGTTGTGACAGAAGAACCGATGATGGAAGTGAATGTATCCGTGATCGCGTCTGCCATCGCTTCCTCTCTTGTCTTGTTCTGCAGATGATCGCAATATGAATGCCAGAGGAAGATGGAATAGTCCATTGTCACACCCAGCTGCAGAACAGCCGCGATTGCCTTGGTCAGGTAGGAAATCTGTCCGAGAATCAGATTGTTCGAACCGAGGTTGTAAAGAACAGCCATTCCGATCGAAGCCAGGAAGATAAACGGAATGATGTAGGAATCCATTGCCAGCGACAGGACAATCACCGACAGAAGGACTGCCAGTCCGACATAGACCGGCGCTTCCTTGTCTGCCAGATTCTTGGTGTCAATCAGCACAGCTGTCATTCCTGAAAGGAAGCACTGTCTGTCCGCAATTGAGCGGATCTCATTGCATGCGGCGGTTGTGCTGTCGGCGGAAATGGTGTCATCGAAGATGATGACCATCATTGTTGATGTATCGCTGCAGAATGCTTCACGGATATTGGAAGGCAGCAGTTCAATCGGTATGGAAAGATCGGCGACCGTGTCATACCAGATGACTTTCTTTACATGTTCGACCTGTTCGATTTTTGCCTTGACGGCTGCCGTATCCTTTGCCGGCATCCCTTCTGTCATGAACATCGCAAACGCGCCTGTCCCGAATTCCTCTTTCAGGATTTCCTGTCCCTTCATCGTATCGATTTCATCGGGAAGGTACGTCAACATGTCATAGTTGACCTTTGTATGGATATAGCCCAGACCTGCCGGGATCAGCAGAAGCAGCGACAGAATCAATATCGCGATTCTGTTTCTGACAATCTGGGCACTAAGCTTTTTCAGCATAGCTTTCCCCCTTTCTCTCAAAGAAAATCTCTTTTCTTTTTTGTGCTTTACCGTTATAGTTCCGCAAAAAAACGGATTCAATATACAAATCCGTTTGCTTAGACAAATTCATGAAATTGTATTTTTCAACTAAATGACAGAAGAAAACGAAAAAGGAGACCTTTCGGTCCCCTTCTCAGTCAGTTTTCAGTCAGTCCAGATCTGCTCCGTTGGACTCGATGACCTTCTTGTACCAGAAGAAGGAATCTTTTCTTTCACGGTGGAAGTCGCCGTTTCCGTCGTTGTCTCTGTCAACATAGACGAAACCGTATCTCTTCTTCATTTCACCGGTAGAAGCGGATACCAGGTCTGTGCATCCCCACATCGTGTAGCCCATCAGATCAACGCCGTCTTCAACAGCCTGTTCCATCGCCTTGATGTGATCTCTCAGGTAGTTGATTCTGTAATCATCATGGAACTTGCCGTCTTCGGATCTGACATCGTTTGCGCCAAGACCGTTTTCAACAATGAACAGCGGAATTTCATATCTTCCGTATACTTCTTTCATATAGATACGCAGTCCTTCCGGATCGATCTGCCAGCCCCAGTCGGAAGCTTTCAGATACGGATTGACGATACCTGTGAACATGTTTCCGGAACCCTTGAGTGCTTCCGGATCAACAGAAGCGCAGCTGCTCATGTAGTAGGAGAAGCTGTAGAAATCAACAGTTCCCTTAGCGAGAATTTCAGCATCGCCCTCTTCCATGCGGACAGTGACATTGTGATCCTTGAAATATCTCTTAGCGTAGTAAGGATAATGGCCTCTGACCTGAACATCGCCGCAGAACCAGTTGGACATATTCATTCTGTCCTGTGCGTCCTTGATATCCAGCGGATTCGGTGTATACGGATAAGTCATGGATCCGGCAATCATCAGACCGATCTTGTTTTCCGGATTGATTTCATGACCGATGACAACAGCTTTCGCGCTTGCGACAAACTGGTTGTGCAGAGCTGTGAATCTGTCGCTCATTTCTTCTGCAGTTTCCGGTTCCAGCTTGAACATCGGCTTTCCGTCATCTCCCTGCATACCGAGAGACATGATTCTTCCGAATGCCTGGGCACCGATATTGATTTCATTGAATGTCAGCCACAGTGTGACTTCATCCTTGTACTCATTGAACAGAGTTGTCGCATAGCGGACATAGCAGTCAATGACTTCTCTGCCGACCCAGCCGTTGTATTTGACACTCAGGCCCCAGGGCAGTTCATAGTGTGAAATTGTGACGAGCGGTTCAATATTGTACTTTTTGCATTCAGCGAATACATTGTGGTAGAACTCAAGACCTTCTTTGTTCGGTTCCAGCTCATCGCCGTTGGGATAAATTCTGGACCAGTTGATGGAAAGACGGAAGCACTTGAAGCCCATTTCACCATAGAGGGCGATGTCTTCCTTATAGAAATGATAGAAATCAACTGCCTGATGGGATGGATAATAAACGTTCGGATCGATTTCCTTATCCCATAAACGCGGTGCGGAAACTGTGCCGCCTCTGATGTGATCGGGAACACCCGGTCCCTTTCCGCCTTCATTCCAGCCGCCTTCGAACTGGTTGGCAGCTGTCGCTCCTCCCCAGAGGAACCCTTCTTTAAAAGCCATAATGATTTACCTTTTCCTTTCTGTCATAAAAAAAGCATCCATAACGAAATGGATGCCGTTTTGTAAAGCTTAGCCTACTTTTCCGCCTGTGAAAGCCTGACCTTCGATCAGAGCACGGACCATCAGGACTGCGCCCCAAGGCTGGGACTTGATGATCTTCTTAGCATAGGAAGTCGGATCGCCCTCTGTTCCTTCTGCATAAGTGACTTCGAACTGCATTTCCATCGGAGTCTTCATCTTAACGAAGACGAACTTGGGGTTTTCGGATGCTTCAAGAAGCTTCCTGATTTCATCACGCTTCATCGGTGAGCTGATATTAACTAACATGATAATTCTCCTTTTCTATCTGTGACATCATTATAGCATGTAAGCGCTTTAATTCACTGTATTTTATCTGATATTAAATTTCAATCCAGGATCTCTCCGTTGGACTCGCAGACCTTCTTGTACCAGAAGAAGGAATCTTTCCGGATCCTCTTCATATCCTTGAGATCGAATTCATCGCGGTTGACATAGATGAAGCCGTATCTCTTGGTAATGCCCTGGTGGGTGGAAATCAGGTCGAATGCGGACCAGGGTGAATAGCCCATCAGGTCAACGCCATCCGTGATCGCTTCACGGCAGGCGATGATATGTTTTCTCAGATAATCGATTCTGTAGTCATCATGGATGGTTCCGTCTTCTTCCAGCTTGTCCGGAACACCGCATCCGTTTTCAGTAATCAGCAGCGGTAGATGATATCTTTCCCAGAGCTGACGCAGTGTGACTCTTAAACCGATGGGGTCAATACCCATGCCGTAGGATGTCTGTTCCTGCAGCGGATTCTTTACAGCTGCGCAAAGACCCGGATAGGTCATCAGACCGGTCATGAAGTCTTTCTTTTCCTTTGCCTCAGCCTTGAGCTTTTCGCCTTCTTCCGTGCTGACATATTTCACACATCCTGCACCATAGTAGTTGAATGCGATGAAGTCCGGATTGCCGGCTTTGAGAATTGCTTTGTCTTCTTCGGATACTTCCGGAGCGACGCCTCTGTCTTTCCACCAGTTCATCAGTGCTTCAGGATATTCGCCGAATACGGCTGTATCCAGGAACAGACGGTTGCGCATCTGATCCCAGTCCATTGCCGCAAGATTATCTGCCGGTGAAGAAGATGCAGGATAGATAGCGGTGATATTGGGTGCCGGACCGATCTTTGCGGACGGGCAGATTTCATGGCAGGCGATCATTGCCTTAGCCTGTGCTACCAGCATGTTGTGGTTAGCCAGCCAGACTGCCTTCTCATCGCCATACATATGGCCCTGATAGAGTACCATCATGTTCTGTTCATTGATGGTGAGGAAGTATTTGACTTTCTTTCCGTATTCACGGAAGCAGACTTTGCAGTATTCAACAAAGTCTTCAATGCACTGACGGTCTGTCCAGCCGTGATACTTGTCCTGCAGTACCTGCGGCAGATCGAAATGATACAGTGTGACAACCGGCTCGATTCCGTATTTCAGACATTCATCAATGACTTCATGATAATGCTTTACAGCAACTTCATTGACTTCACCTGCACCCTGGGGAATGATTCTCGGCCAGGCAATGGAGAAACGGAATTCCTTGAATCCCATTTCCGCCATCAGAGCGATGTCTTCGCGGAATCTGTGATAATGATCAATTGCGACTCTGAAATCGGTTGTGCCTTCCGGTACCGGAGCAGTGTCGGAAACAGACAGTGTCTTTCCGTCTTCTTCACATGCGCCTTCGCACTGATAGGCACTGGAGGATGCGCCCCAGAGGAATCCTTCCGGGAACGGCTTTAAATTTTTGTAATCCATATTTGCCTCTTTCTAACTATGCGGCGATAAATGTCACGATATCGCCGTCCTGAATCAGATCCAGAAGATCTGTTTCACCCTCAGCGAGTTTTCCGATGAGATTTCTCTGACCGTCATTTATAATCGGTTCTCTGACAATCTGCACTTCACCGGAATAGTGCCGGTAACTGTCATTGACCATTACGACACTGCCTCTTTCGAAATATTCACCTTCCGCTTTCCGCGGAACCACATTTCTGCTTTCATTCATGAATCTTCCTGAACGGCTCCTCCAGATCCATTCGCTTGAATCGCCGAAATCAGACTGCGGATACCATTCAAACAGAAGATACTGTTCCGTTTCGCTGATTCCTTCTTCCGGAATCACTTTCAGACATACACGTCTGCTCTGCTTCATCATGTCTCCAAAAGCCGTTAACATCGGATAAAGCGGCGATTCTTCCAGAGGTTTATGTGCATTGCGCACCTTCTGAATTTCTCTGAATTCTTCTTCCGACGCAAACGCGTTGCCGAACATGATGCAGTCAACATCCATCCTTTCCAGAATCCTGTATGCAAGATCAGCAGGATAATCTCTCATTCTTTCAACAGTAGGCAGTCCATCTTTCGCGTCCCAGACGCCATGGGTATTTTCATTTTGGCTGGCAATGAATGCATCAACCGGATATCCGTATTTCTTCAGTCTTCTGTTTGTCTCAACAAAAGAATTCCACTTCAGTCCTGTATACCGCTGCGGATAGAAATTATGTCCGAGCAGAAGCTGCTTTTCATTTACGCCATGTTTTTTGAGATAGATCAGTTCTTCTTCAATACCCATCGACGCGTTGAGCTGAATCTAAATTCCGTAAGGATTCTGACAGAGGATCAGATCCTTTTCTTTTCCATAAGGAAGATCCATGCGCAGGATATCGCATCCGATTTCATGAAACAGGGAAATATCGTCATATGAGACGCCAAACTTTTTCAGGAAACCCGGATTGACATCCAGTGAAACGCGCAGACTGCATTCATGCGCGCTTTCACACATATCTTTGAAATAGGCAATGATCTCCTCATTGGTTCCTTCCACGGAAAACATACTGGAAAAAACACGTCCGCATCCATAGGAGGACGCAAGTTTCATATACTCCCGTATCTCTTCTGCACCGGCAAGATCGGGATAAACAGAAATACCAAGTTCACTCATGATATGTACCGAAATTCTTTCTGTGATTATTCTAGCACATGCATTCTTGTCTCTTATATGAATATCAGCTGAACTTTGATTCATAAATGCGGGAGTATGAAAAAAGCCGGTTCCCAAACCTGAGAATCAGCTTTCATTTCAAGTCAATTTAACCTTCGACAACCTTCATCGTTTTGATAATGGGCTGCTCTTCCGGTTTGATGGTTCCGTTGTCATCAACCGGCTTTGCGTCCTTTGCGATCTTTGTGATCACATCCATGCCTTCTGTGACATGTCCGAATGCCGCATATGCGCCGTCCAGGAATTCATCATCCGCAACACAGATGAAGAACTGGGAACTTGCGCTGTCCATACTGATGGAATTTCTTGCCATGGAAATAACACCGGTTTTGTGGGAAATCGGATTGTCCACACCGTTCTGTGCAAACTCACCTTTGATGGTTTTGCTGGAACCGCCCACACCGGTTCCGGTCGGATCTCCGCCCTGAACCATGAATCCATCCATGATTCTGTGGAATGTCAGACCGTCATAGAAATGATCATTTACCAGGTTCACAAAGTTTGTGACTGTAATCGGAGCAGCCGCGCCGTCAAGTTCCAGTTTCACAGTTCCGTAGTTTTCGATGTCCATCTCAACATAAACTGTTTCCGCAATCAGTTCTTCTGTTCCTTCTTCAGCTGTTTCCTGCTGTTCAGGTGCTGCAGTCGGTTTACTGCCATCTGTATTTGAAGTCGGAGTAGCTGATGAACATCCGGCAAGCGCCAAAGCCATCAGAAATGCTGTAAGTGATTTGATTGTTTTGTTCATTTTTAAACACCGCCAATCTGTATGTTCTGATCCATGGATGTAATCACGGATTTGAATTCGTTATAAATGCTGTCATGATCCGGCAGGATGGAATCATCCAGTTCACTGAACGGATAGACCTGAATGTTTGTTCTGAGCGCAGGATATTCACCTTCGAGATATGTATAATGCAAATCCGCTCTCAGATTTTCAATGGAGACGGAAGTGCTTCCGTCTTCATTCACTTTTTTGACAAGATCCATACCTGCCATCATGCCGATTCTGTTCTCCAGATCAATCTGGGAACTGAGCAGATTTCCCATCGCGTAGAAGCAGACGGTATCATCAATCCATTCAAACGGCTGGATAACATGGACATGGTTGCCGACAATTACATCCGCTCCTGCGTCCGCAAGCTGACGGGCAAGAGATGTCTGTGTTTCATTGGCTTCCATGGAATATTCGGTTCCCCAATGCATGGAGACAATGACAGCGTCGCATTCCTGCTTTGCCCTGCGGACTTTTTCCAGCATCGCGTCTTCATTGCCCGGGAAATAATTGACTTCATAGTCCGTATCCGGATAGATGCCGTTGGTGTTTTCACAATAGGCTAGGAATGCGATTTTCATGCCGTTGACTTCTGTGACAGCCAGTTCATCATATTCCGCCCGGGTTGTATTGGTGCCCTGCATCAGCACGCCCTTCTGGCTGTTCCAGAATTTCCTGGAGTTTTCCACACCGGTCCAGCCCATATCCAGGCAATGGTTGTTTGCGGTGGAAACCAGATTGAATCCCTTGTTCACCATGTAGGTACCGAATTCCTGCGGACTGTTGAATGTCGGATAGCCGGTCAGTCCCAGTTCCGTTCCGCCCAGAATCGTTTCCTGGTTATAGTACTGCAGATCATATTTTGAAGCGATCGATGTGACACGATCCAGCTGTTTTGAAAAATCAAACGAACCATCATCCTTCATCGCATCCATATAAACCGATTCATGGAGTAATCCGTCTCCGGTCAGAAACAGGGAAACTCTTGTTTCGGAAGAATCCGCCGTCGGTTCCGGTTCAGCAGATCCGGATTCGCTTCCTTCCTGCTGTTCATCATTCTGAACTTCGGAAGGATCCACCGTTTCCACAGCAGGTTCCGCCGGTTCTTTCGGACCGGTCAGCTTTGCGATCACAAAGATCAGAGCGCCGAGAACTGCCATTGCCGCAAGAATCACAATCAGAAGCCTGACGGGATTGATTGATCTTTTCTTTTTTCTTTTAGTCGGCATAATCGCCTCCGGAAATGCCGTAGAATTCTTCGAATGTCATATTTTCACCGGCATCATGAATCTTCTTCGCTTCTTCTTTTGTGATATAGCGGAAGTGCCAGGGTTCATAGGTATAGCCTGTGATTTTGTCTTTGCCTTTGGGATAGCGCATGATGAATCCGTATTTCCATGCATTTTCCGCAAGCCATTTTCCTTCCGGTGTCTTTTCAAATTCCTGCGTCAGATCATACTGTGTATCCTGACCGCAGAGATCGGTTGCCAGACCCGTCTGGTGATCGGAATAACCCGGTCTTGAACTGATGGAATCCGCATACTGGATGCCGCTTTCTTCCGCATATCCGTCATACAGTGTCTTCTGGAATGATTCGGATCTGTATCCCGAACCCATGACAAGATGAATGTCATCTTTTTCCGCGTCTTTAAACATTTCTTCCAGCGCGACTGCCGCGTCCCATCTCATTGTCCAGTTGTTGTATCTCATTTCAACTTCCGGATAGGCAAGATCGGAAGGTTCATATCCTTCAGGCAGCTTATGCTTTTTGTTTGCCACAATCAGATAGCTGTCCGTATCAAAGAATCTCGAATCGGTTTCCGGATCCACAGTCGGCGTCGGTGTCGGAGTGGCTTCCGGCGTAGGTGTCGGCTCAGCAGTCGGTGTGGGTGTAGGTTCCGGTTTGTTCTTTTTGTCTTTCCCGGTAAACAGACCGATGCCCAGCACAAGCAGTATCGCAGCGACCAGAATCGGAATAATGATCATCGCGATCCGGTCGAATCGTAACGTTCTCTTCGGTTTTCTTTCGCTCATATTCTTTTCCTCTCAGCATGTATACTATCACTATTTGCGAAAAAAAAGCAGGAACCCTGCTTAATCTTATGCTTCACTTCCGGTAAACAAACCGGTTCTTCCAAGAGCAGGTAACAGGAAAATTCCCACTGTCACCGCAATCAGTTCACCGATTGCGACATACGTTCCGTTGAGCAGTGTTCCTGTGATCAGATGATCCGGCATGAACAGGAACGCCAGCTCCGCACCGACGAAAAAGAAATTGAAGACAACCGGCATCAATGCGGAAAGCATCGGCATATTGAATGTTCTGATATCCCGGAATTTCCATGTGCAGACTGCCGCAAGAAATGTTGCGGATGTACCGATTACCGCATCGATAATTCCGGTCGGATTGATTCCGGTCATTGCCCCGATCAGATTTGCAAGAAAGCAGCCGAACGTCACGCCCCAGATTGCGTCCTTATCCAGAACAGGCAGAACTGTCAGAGCTTCCGCAATGCGGACCTGAATCTGTCCGAACGCGATCATAGAGAGTCCCGGCACAAAGCACAGTGCTGTATAGATTGCCGCAATCATTGCGGTCTTTGTCATTCTTCGTGTATCCATATATATTTCTTCCTTCTGCCAAGCAGCACTGACCATTATACTTCTTTCAAAAAGTACGGCAACCGGATTGCCGCACTCATGTCATTTATACTGATATTTTTTCTTCCATTGACGGACAGGTGAAATACAGCATTTCACCATTGCAGTGTTCCAGCTGTCCTTCTTCATAGCGCGGCACGTCCGCCAGTGAATATTTTGCGGAAAGTGTAACTTCCTCACCGTTTTCCAGACGGAAGACACCGACATAGCGCATCTCTTTCAGCCTTTTTCCGGCAGGAATATGTCCGAATCGTCCGATGGTGAGAGAGTTGTATCCCTGATACTCCCAGCAGTCAATCAGCTGTGCTTTTTCCTTTATGACTTTGTGTTCCTCTTCATAATTGACCATCCGCAGAAAACCGTATCCGGCAGCGGCGATCACCATGCATGTCAGGACAACACCGATCCATTCCATCCGTCTTCCTCCTCCACAATTCACTGCTGTAATTTCATCTTAACAGATCAGAGAAAAAAAGAACTTCCTCATCCTCTGAGAAAGTTCATATTTCAGTATTGCTTAAAAATCTTCGAATCCGAGAATCATTCCGCCCCGTTCCGCATAATAGCTGCAGAGACCTGTGCACGGTACAATTTTCACATCCGCGTTCGGATAATCCGCAAGAATCAGATTCTTCAGTTTTTCGGCATTGGTCTGATTGAGGCAGTGATCAATGCGGACTTTGCCGCCCTGATAGCCAAGCTTCTGCATTTCCGAGAACGTCATGGTCAGTGTCTTCTTCGCGCCTCTGCAGATATGAGCCTGCTGCAGTGTTCCTTCTTCACTCGCTCTGCCCAGGAACCGGATTCCAAGCAGTCCGGCAACTTTAGCGACAGCCGGGGAAACACGTCCGTTTTTCGCAAGGTTGCTTAAGGATTCCAGCGTAAACAGCAGATGTGTATGTTTCTGATAATCCTGAATGACGGAAACAGATTCTTCAAACGGAAGATCCTTTTCCATGCATTCACGGATCTTTTCAATAATCAGTTCCATTTCACCGCCGGTGGAAAGGGAATCGACAACATAGATCTTCGCTTCCGGATGTTCGGAAATGTAAATATCTCTTGCGTTCAGCGCGGAATTATAGGATCCGGACAGTCCGCTTGTGATCGTCACGGCAAAAATATAATCAGCGCCTTCAAATGCGTTCAGCCATTCCTGAATGCTCGGACATGATGTGGAGGAGCCCCACTGACTCGCTTCCATCTTTGCGACAAGCGCTTCCGTATCCAGTCCCGGCTCATCGGTATATTCAACACCGTCAACCAGAATTTTCAAAGGAACAGTTTTGTAATCGATCTCTCCGGGAAGTGTAAAGATATTCGATGTGGAATCCGATACAATGCGATATGTCATGATTCAATCCTCCTCGCAATTGATATTAACGAAATAGTATGAAGTGATGATGATCCTGTCAAGTTTCAGACCATAACAGGATCCAAACACTTTTTATGTTCAGGCCTCTGTATGTTTATTGAACCAGTCCGTGATTTCCTTTAATCTGCGGATCCGGTTCTGCGGTTTTCCTCCGCGGGAAAGTTCATGGTTTTCACCATGGAAAATCACCATTCTTGTCTCAATGCCGTTTGCGGCAAGTGCCTGCATCATCTGCATTCCTTCCGGCAGCGGGCAGCGGTAATCTTCATCGCTGTGGATAAACAGTGTCGGTGTCTTGCAGTTTTTCGCATAGCGCAGCGGTGAACGCTCCCACATCAGTCTTGTATTCTCATCCCCGAACAGTCCAGGAGCACCGCACTGATCCGGTCCGAAGAACGGTCCGATATCGGAAATAAATGACATGGAAACCCAGTTGGAAATGGATCTCTGGGATGCCGCACAGCAGAAACGGTCGGTATGGGTAATGATCCAGTTGGTCATATATCCGCCATAGGATCCGCCTGTTTCACATACTCTCTTCGGATCAATGCGGTCATATTTTTCCAGCACTGCGTCAGTAAATGCCATCAATGCGTCAAAATCCACTGTTCCATATTTTCCGCGGATATCCGCAAAATCATCATCACGTCCATCCGATCCCGGAATATTTGTGAACATTACTGCATATCCCTGGGATACCCAGACCTGCATTTCATGGAAGAATACTTCGCCATAGACGCATCTAGGTCCTCCATGCACATCCAGAACTGCCGGAACATTCTTTTTCTTTTCATAATCTTCCGGAAGAAGCACCCATCCATGTAAAGAAACACCGTTGGATTCATAATCAATCCGCTGCGGCAGTGCCACATATTTATCCTTCAGACATTCGGAATTGAAATCTGTCAGCTTCTTCACACCGGTTCCGTCATGATTCATTTCATATACTTCACCAAGTGAATCCGCTGTTTCTTTTACAAAAGCAATCTTTTCTTCATTTGCGTCAAGCATCGCGATCATGCCCGGCTCGTCCAGCAGGACGGTCTTTTCAAAGGAACTGTCATATTTCCATACTGCTGTATGGTCTTCTTCTGTCGCAATGGTAAAGAATGTGTCATTGACGAGAGCAGAACTCTTTCCGCCGCCAAGCAGTGTATCGCCGACCATCGAACTGCCGAGCTGACGGTGCGGATCCAGGACAGGAATCAGCTTCCCGTCTTCAATTCTGACAAGATCCGGCGTTTCATTGACGCCGTATGTCTTCATATCACTGGCAAAACCGTAAAGGGATCCATTGATCATCTTCAGGCCGAAAATTTCATGATCATCCTTTTTATAAAGAACATTCTTTTTTCCGCTCTTTGGATCATAAGAATAAACCTTATTGAATAAGGACATCTTTGCGTCTTTGCGGTTTCCTGTGTAATAGATAATTCCTTCATGCACAATCATTTCACCAAGATCAAACAGGACAGGCGTGATTCTGCGGAGTTTCACCTTATCCTTTGTCTCAGCAATAAACAATGCCGTTCTCTGTCCGTTGGTAAAACCGGCACCATTGAACCAGTAAGGAATTTCATCCACAACCTGAACGCTTCCTTCCTTTTTCTTTTCTTCCGCTTCCTGCTTTCTTGTCTTCTGATCCTTCTTCCATGCGTCAGGATCGTCTTTATCAATCATGCCCGCAAATGCATAAAGATCATCTTCAATCTTTTTCACGCCGGTTACCGCAAACGGAACTCTCATCCATTCCTTTGCCTCGCCGCCGTTCAGATCAATTTCATAAAGAACGGTTCCGATATAATCATCATCCTTTTCCCTGCGGATGATCAGATGCGTATCATCCTTCCAGAAAACGATGGAAGAAGAAAATGCGGATGTCAGCTGCTTCGCATTTCCATTCTGAATCACCCATACATCGCGGCGGTACTGATTCTTTTCATAATCAGCCTGCGCAAGGGTAAAAGAAAGCGTTCTCCCGTCCGGACTGTAGGTCAGATTTTCAGGATATCTGAATGCCAGCAGATCCTTGATTTCAACCGGCTGCTTCTTCATTTTTCATTCCTCGCCTTGTATTCCTTGATCAGGAATGTCATACCCATTGTCTTGGCGTCATTGATTTCACCGCTTACGATCTTATCGGTGATTTCATCAAGAGTGAGTCTGGACAGATTGATGCTTTCATCATCATCCAGATGCTGGCCTTTGAACTCTCCTGTTTTCGCATAGAAAAGTTCAATCACTTCGGTGTCATATGCAGGTGTCGGAACCATGGATCCAAGATATACAAAATCTCTTCCTTCATATCCGGTTTCCTCCACAATCTCACGCTTTGCGGTTGTTAAAGGATCTTCTCCCTTTTCTTTCTTTCCGGCAGGATATTCCATCATGATTTTTTCCTGCGCATAGCGGTACTGGGTAACCATGAAGAATCTTCCTTCCTCATCCTCCAGGGCAATTCCCACTCCTCCGGGATGTTCGACAACTTCCCTGTCCGCGAGTGTGCCGTTGTAGACTTTTGCCTTGTCTCTTCTTACATTGATGATTTTTCCGTTATAGACATATTCTGCGGAAACCTGTTCTTCTTTCAGTTTCATTTCTGTTTTTCTCCTGCCATAATCATATTATAAACGGGAGAAGATGTATGAACAGGAAAGTATATTTTGCCGGATCCATCCGCGGCGGAAGAAATGATGCACAGCTTTATCATGACATCATCGAACTGATCAAGGAAACCGATATTGTACTTACTGAACATGTCGGAGATCTCGATCTTGCCTCAAAGGAAGAAGGGAAACGGGACCGTCTGATTTATGAACAGGATACGGCATGGTTAAGGGAAAGCGATATCCTGATTGCGGAATGCACATGTCCGTCACTGGGTGTCGGCTATGAACTTGCCTATGCGGAAAGATACCAGGTTCCATGCCATGTTTTCTATCGGAAAAGTGAAGTGCAGCTTTCTGCCATGATTACCGGAGATCCCTATTATCAGATTCATCCGTACGAAACAAAAGAAGAACTCTTTGAGATGATCAGAGCCATCCTAAGATGAGTTCTTCTTTTAGTTTCTTAATGTGTCAGTCTCAATTTCAGAGCAGCGATTGCCGCAAGACCTGAAATACCCAATGCAATGATCCAACCGGAACCGTTTGTATGGTCCGATGTATCCGGAGTGCTCTTTTCAGGAGTACTCTTTTTCACTTTCTTCAATGCATTGATTGCATCAGCCAGTTTTTCTTCTGCTTCATCAACCATACTTTGTGTGAGTTTTTCTTCAGATAATACATCATCAGCATTCTTCAGTGCTTCCTGCAGTTTCTTCCAGCTCTTAGGTGTGTAATCTGCTTCTTTCAGACTTCCTGCAGTTTTCTGATCATTTTCAATCTCTGCAAGATCCACATGGTAAACAAATGATGTCGGCAGAATGGAATAATTATCACTCACGGCTGTTACATCATATGTTCTTCCATCCACCATTTCTTCATTCACATCGACAATTCCATCAGTCACATCTGCATTTTCCGCGATGAATATGATTTCATCCGCATGGACTGTCATGAAGAACATAGATGCGGTTTCATCTGATACTTCAGTATATGATACAGATGCTTTCGCGTTTGCGGTATCTTCAGGAAGACCGGAGATTTTAACCTGTTTCGCTCCGGCTGCTTCAGCTGTGATTTCAATCTGTTTTACAAGAATGCTGACAGGATAATCAATCACATCATTTTCAGTGATATAGCGGATGTTTGTGATCGTCCTTCCATAGATATCATTCTCATCCATGTTCCAGCCGATCTCTGTTGCTCTCCAGATGTTCGCAATATGTCTTAATCCGTATTTCTGTCCGTCTGCTGTTACTACAACTCCTGATACCTTCTGTCCCTGCTCAATTCCTTCCGGAAGACTCAGCTTGATTTCGATATCCGCATGTCTTGCATTGTATGTTACGCTGCCTTCTGCTCCTTCCACTGTTCTCGCTTCTTTGTTTATAGAAGAGAATGCAGGTACTTCTCCACTGAAGTCTGCTGTCTTGTAATATTCAGGTTCTTCGCTCAGCACATAGTAGGAATAGCTTGCGCTTTCAAACAATGCGTCTTTTCCGACATATTCTGTTGTTGTTTCTTTGCCTCTGTTCCGGACTGTGATTGTGACGGAACTTTCATCCGTGATCTGTGTATATCCGTTTGTCTTCAATACATTCATGTCTTCGACATATACCGGATAGATCACACCTGTGATATCCGATCCGTCACTGTTGACATGATAGGATCCTCCCGCCAGTGTTCCGGTACGCGGCTTGTTCAGTGTTGCGGAAGATACAGCATCCACTTCATTGTCACTTTCTTCTGCATAGAACGCATCATACGGGATGTTCATCAGCACATAGCCGCTTTCCATGACTTTGATTTCAACCGGATAATCAATCACATCATTTTCAGTGATATAGCGGATGTTTGTGATCGTCTTTCCATAGATGTCATTCTCGTCCATGTTCCAGCCGATCTCTGTTGCTCTCCAGATGTTCGCAATATGTCTTAATCCGTATTTCTGTCCGTCTGCTGTTACTACAACTCCTGATACCTTCTGTCCCTGCTCAATTCCTTCCGGAAGACTCAGCTTGATTTCGATATCCGCATGTCTTGCATTGTATGTTACGCTGCCTTCTGCTCCTTCCACTGTTCTCGCTTCTTTGTTTATAGAAGAGAATGCAGGTACTTCTCCACTGAAGTCTGCTGTCTTGTAATATTCAGGTTCTTCGCTCAGCACATAGTAGGAATAGCTTGCGCTTTCAAACAATGCGTCTTTTCCGACATATTCTGTTGTTGTTTCTTTGCCTCTGTTCCGGACTGTGATTGTGACGGAACTTTCATCCGTGATCTGTGTATATCCGTTTGTCTTCAATACATTCATGTCTTCGACATATACCGGATAGATCACACCTGTGATATCCGATCCGTCACTGTTGACATGATAGGATCCTCCCGCCAGTGTTCCGGTACGCGGCTTGTTCAGTGTTGCGGAAGATACAGCATCCACTTCATTGTCACTTTCTTCTGCATAGAACGCATCATACGGGATGTTCATCAGCACATAGCCGCTTTCCGCTTCTGTTTTTTCTTCTGCTGTTTCTTCAGTCTGCATTTCGGGCAGTGCTTCCTGGGCATTGACCGGAATGAATCCCAGAAACAGAGCACCCATCAGAATGGATTTCAGAATTTTCATGTTCCTTCCTTCTTTCTAGTTAGTTATAGTTAACTAATATACAGATTATATTTTTCCGTTTTTAACAGTTCAACTAACATTAAATAGTACTTTCCCAACCAGTTAGACTATACAGTGTATAGTCAGTGGTCG